>NZ_WWSL01000004.1:0-128219 GCF_009875845.1 Collinsella sp. BIOML-A6 | reverse complement strand
CCGCAAGGGCGAGCAGCTTCGCCGCGACGGCGCGCCCGCGCGAGGGGACCGCCGTGAGGTTGGCGAGGCGCCCGGCAGCGCGCTCCTCGTCCACGGCGAGCCCGCAGACGATGGCGGACATGAGCGGCATGAAGGCGCCGAGGAACTGGACGTAGGCGTCCGCGCCCAGCGCCGGGTCCCATCGGGCTACGGAGAAGTACTCGCCGCAGGCAAGACCGGCTGCCAGGCCGCAGACGAGGTGCACCGCCGTGAGCGGGGAGCGCGCCAGGCGCAGGCCCTCGGAGAGCAGGGCCCGCGAGAGCGTCATGCGCGGCGTCGGGTCGGAGAGTCGTGTCATGGCCATCACCTCTCCTCGGAGCGCGCGAACCAGGCCGCGCCCGCCGCCGTGAGCGCGGCGAACGCGAGCGCGCTGACCGCAAGGCCCGCCAGCGTGAGCATGCCATCCGCCGCGAGCGCCCCGCCAAGCGCCATGTCCGCCGCGAGTGGCTCGCCGCTCGGCAGCACGGGGATGAAGCTCGTGGGGATGACCATGCTCGCCGACGGTGGAAAGAGCTGCGGCAGCGGTACCAACGACCAGGCGAACCCACCCACGAGCTGCGCGGCGAGCGGGCAGAAGATGCCCGCGAGCATGCCAAGCCGCGCCGTGAGGAAGAGCCCTGCGGGGATCATCCACGCCGCAGTCACCGTGTTGACGAGCGCGCAGAGGAGCATCGTGAGCGTGCCCGCGGCCGTGAGGCCCTGCGAGGAGAACGCCGAGCCCGCGAGGTAGATGCCGAAGACCACGAGGTTCGAGAGCGTGCAGAGCGTGAGGCACCAGAGCGCCTTGGCCCACCAGGCGCGCCCGAGCGGGAAGCCCAGGCCCAGAAGCCCCCGCATCCGCGTGCGAGCGTCCGCCCGCGCGACGCACGCCACCACGAGCGATAGAGACACGGGCAGGAAGAGCACGTACCAGTAGTTCCACGCGCTAAAGATCTGCACACCCCAGTAGGGCATCGCGCCGAGCAGTGGCATCGGCAGCGCCATGAGCACGGCCAGGCGAACCGGTGCCGCGTGGCGCGACTTCAGGGCCTCGGCGCGCAGGGCCGCGAGCAGGCCGCCTTTCTCGCCCGTCATGCCGCCACCTCCCCGCGCGCTCGTCGCCCTTCCCGGCAGAAGCTCATGAAGAGTTCCTCGAGGTCCTGCCCGGGACGAAGCGCATCCTCGTAGGCGAGGCGCCCCCCGCAGATGATGCCGATGGTGTCCGCCATCTGCTGCACCTCGGAGAGGATGTGGCTCGAGACGATCACCGTCGTACCCGCCGCCGCGAAGCCGCGGATCTGGTCGCGCAGCTCCTCGATGCCGATGGGGTCGAGGCCGTTGGTGGGCTCATCGAGCACGAGCAGGCGTGGCCGGGCGATCAGCGCCAGCGCGAGCCCCAGCCGCTGCCGCATGCCCATCGAGAAGCGCCCGGCGCGCTTCTTCCCGGTGTCCGCGAGGTCCACGGCGGCGAGCACCTCATCTATACGGCTCTCGGGAAGGCCCAGCAGCGTGGTGCGCACGCGCAGGTTCTCGCGCGCGGTGAGGTTGGGGTAGAGCGGCGCCTCCTCGATGAGACTGCCGATTGCGTAGAGGTCCTCGCGGCGCCAGGCGTGCCCGGCAAAGAGAATCTCCCCGGCCGTCGGCCGCAGCATCCCGCAGATCATCTTGAGCGTTGTCGACTTGCCGGCGCCGTTGGGACCGAGCAGCCCGTACACCTCGCCCTCGCGGATATGAAGGCTCACGTCGGCCACGGCGTCCTGCGCCTGGTCGCCGCGGCCGAAGCGCTTGGTGAGCCCGCGCGTCTCGAGCATGTAACCCATGGGTTTATCCTTTCTCTTCCGGGCGCGCGGGCCGAGCCACCGTTCCCGCGCGCCTTACCTTTCGGGTTCACCATCCATGGTGGGGCGCGTTTCTAACGAAGCCGTAACGGCCGTTGGGTTCTTTTGGCGCCAACCCTTCTCGACCCGCACATCATGATTAATTTGCTTAAGGTAACAACTTTCCCGATCGATGTAATCACCGAATCAAAACGTGTACATCAGCCATCAAAGATGCCGAAAAATGTCGTTTTTCGTGGCTGATGTACACAAATGCGGAATCTCGCGCCGTCCAGAAGCACCCTCCATATGTCTGGACACTCTATGCTTACGCTGGATAGACATCGCCAGAACGGGTATAGTATCGAAAGTTTTGTCGTTTACCAGCGGGGGAGTCCTGTGGGCATCAAGAAGAAGATCAAAAAGGAGCTTATCGGCACCTCCGATTACCCGTCGAATAAGATCTTCACGATCTCCAATTTCATCACCTTTATTCGCCTGGTCCTCACGCTCGTCTTCCTGTACCTGTTTGTGACGGACAACAACCGTGTCGTCGCCATTGTCATCTATGCCATCGCGGCCTCCACCGACTGGATGGACGGTCAGATTGCCCGCATGACCAAAACGGTCTCGTGGCTCGGCAAGGTTATGGATCCCATCTGCGATCGTGCGCTGCTATTTACAGGCGTTTTAGGTCTCGTGGTCCGCGGCGAGCTTCCCATCTGGGTCTGCGTGCTCATTATCGGCCGCGATATCTACCTGGGCATCGGCACGCTCACCGTGCGGCACTACCACCGGCGCCCCATCGACGTCGTCTTTCCCGGCAAGATTGCCACGGCACTGCTCATGACTGGCTTCTCGCTCATGCTGCTTGGGTTCCCCGTCGTGGACGGCTGGCATCTGCTACCCGCCACGCACACGGCATTCCCGGGCCTCAACGGCAGCTCGGTGCCCCTCGGCATCTTTTTTGTCTACGGCGGCGTCATCTTCTCCATGCTCACCGCTGTCATCTATACCATTAAGGGAGGGGTGGCCATTAAACAGGCCATCGCGCATCCCGAGGACGAGGACATCGACTTTCTGAACCCCGAAATCGAAGACTAGGTCGTTGGGGTATGATTACGTACGGTACATTTTTTGCGGCACGTCCGCGTTAGATAGGGGTTGTCATGGACAACAAGGATAACAATATGCTTCAGAACGATAAGACTGCGGACGCTACCTGCGTTTTCCGTGTTCCTTCGAGCGATGTCACCGTTCCCGACCTTATGGCCAACGTGCGCATCACCGCTCCGGTTCTGTCCATCGTCAAGGGTCCGCAGACCGGAGCTGCCTTTGAGCTCGAGGACGACGTGACCACCATCGGCCGCGATGCCGCGAACGGCATCTTCCTCAACGACATGACTGTCTCGCGCAGCCACGCACGCATTATTCGTGAGGGCCTGGGCGCCCGTATTGAGGATCTGGGCTCGCTCAACGGCACCTGGGTCGACGGGGCCATCGTCAACGGTGCTCCGCTGCACGACGGCTCTTCCGTTCAGATCGGTACGTTCACGCTCATCTACCACGAGAGCACGCCGGAGCGCATCGAAACCGGTGAGTAGGTAATGGCCGAACGCAACTATCTGAGTATCGGCCAAGTCGTCAACCTACTTCGAGGCGCATACCCCGATCTATCGAACTCAAAAATTAGATTTCTAGAAGATGAGGGGCTCATCGCCCCTCATCGAACGCCTAAGGGGTATCGCCAGTACTCCAAGGAAGACGTTGACCGTCTCGAGGTCATCCTGCACCTGCAGAAGACCCGCTACATGCCGCTCAACGTCATTAAGCAGCGGTTGGAAAACGCAACGGACCTGTCCACTTTGGCTTACGAGGTGGGTCTTCTGTCCGATGTTCCGCTTAAGACGGAACCCAAGGAGACCAAACAAAAGCTGCACCCCATCGAGACGATCCCCGACATGCTCGGTGTTGAGATTTCGTTTATCCGCTCCCTTGCCGAGAACGATCTTATCCGCATCATCAAGAGCCCGCAGAACCGTGAGCTCGTCGATGGCCGAGATTTCCCGATCATCCGTTACTGCTCGGAGCTGTCGCGCTTCCACATTGAGCCACGCAACCTGCGCCAGTACGTATCGTCGGCAAACCGCGAGTCTTCGATGTTTGAGCAGGTGCTTGTGAGCATGCTCGGCATGGATACCTCCGATGACGAGCGCGACGCCAAGCTCGAGCGCGCTTTTAAGAAGCTGCACGACCTCACCGAGGGCGTGCACACCGCGCTACTTAAAAACCGTGTCTTTGAGTCGCTCAACGCCGTGGTCGAGGATGCTGACATCGATGCTCTCGATGAGGAGATCGCGCGTTCCGAATCCACCAAGGCTAAAAGCGATGGGGCAAGCGTCCCCTCGGTTGCCGTACACGACGAGTCGCTCGTACACCCGTCTAAGGTCATCGTCACCTCGCATAGCTCGTCTACTAACACGGGTAAATAACCGCCGTCCACCCGGCAATCCATGAAAGGTCACGCCATGTACGACTTCGAATCTCATATCGTCGATATCCCCGACTATCCCGAGCCCGGAGTCGTCTTTAAGGACATCACACCGCTCTTTGGCAATCCCGAGGCCCTGAAGGCCATGGTGGATGCCCTGGCCGAGCATTTTGCCGACATGGGCATTACCAAGGTCGTGGGACCCGAGGCCCGCGGTTTTATGGTCGGTGTTCCCGTGGCCGTCGCCCTGGGTGCCGGCTTTGTTCCCGCACGTAAGCCGGGCAAACTGCCGCGCAAGACGGTCAGCGAGAGCTACGAGCTCGAGTATGGAACGGATTCTATCGAGATCCACGCCGATGCCATCAGCTCTAAAGATACCGTGTTGATTCTGGACGACTTGGTCGCGACGGGCGGAACCGTCGAGGCAACAGGTAAACTGGTGCGAGATATGGGCGCAAAGCTTGTAGGCTATGGCTGTATCCTTGAGCTTGCGTTTCTTAACCCGCGCGAGAAGCTCACGCCTTCCCATGAGGACGTTGAGCTCTTTAGCCTGGTGACGGTGGACTAGCCGTTACCCTAGTACTGGAAAGGAAGCTCCATGCGCACAGCAAATACGCACAGAAATATGGCACGCTGCGCTGCTACGGCAACCCTCGCTTGTGTTTTGGGCTTGGGCCTCGTGGCTCCGGCCTACGCCGATACCGCATCCGACCTTGCCGCTGCTCGTACTAAACTCGAGCAGATTGGCACGCAAACCCAGCAAATTCATGATGAACTCTCCGCGCAGACGCAGGAGCTTGATCAGACTGCAGGCGAGATCACGCAAAAGCAGCAGGAGATTGCCGATGGTCAGGCCAAGCTCTCGACCTATGTCGCCGGCGAGTACAAAACCGGCGGTCTGAGTCTCCTTCAGGTTCTGACGGGCGTCGACGATCTGGGCGACATGCTCAACCGCCTGTTCTACTACGGCAAGGTGTCCGACAAGCAGGCCCAAACCATTCAGGAGGTCAAGGACCTTAAGCAGCAGCTTACCGATAAGCAAACCGAGCAGGAGCAGAACGTCGCCGCGACGCAGAAGAAGGTCGACGAGCTCAATGCCCAGCAGGCTGATGCCCAGAGTGTCGTGAACTCCCTGGATTCACAGTTGCAGGCCGAGCTTGCTGCCGAGGCCCAGGCCAACGCCGCGCTGCAGGCTGGCATAAATGCTAGCACCGCCGAAAAGGCCACGGTGAGCAACGACACCGCCGGTACGACCGAGAACACCAACAAGGGTGGCGGTACGACCAACGACGGCGGTGGCAACACGCCGGCACCCGCTCCGGCTCCCGCCCCTACGCCGCAGCCCCCGACGCCCGCTCCGGCTCCAGCTCCAGCTCCGACGCCTTCCGCACCGAGCCAGTCCGTTGATGGCGGTTCCGTTGTTTCGCGCGCCTATAGCAAGCTCGGATACGCTTACTCTTGGGGTGGCATTGGACCGAACAGCTTTGACTGCTCCGGTTTTGTAAGCTATTGCCTCACGGGACGCTACTGCCGTCTGGGCACCACCGGCACCTTCATGGGTTGGACCCGTGTGTCCGATCCGCAACCCGGCGATGTTGTGGTTAACTCCTACCATACCGGCATCTATATCGGTAATGGTCAGATGATCCATGCTTCCGACTACAGCACGGGCGTCATCATCAGCTCCGTCGCAGCCGGCATGAACAACAACTACATCTTCGTACGCTACTAACTTATTACTACAGCGAACGAACGTGGGCCCCGCGATCTTGAGTCACGAGGCCCATTTTTTTGCCCCCACCTTTTGCCTTGAGATCAGCACGGCTATCTAGTATTCAAAACTAGATAGCCGTCCAATCAATCAAAAAGATGGCTATAATTGTTGGGGAACAATTAGAAAGGACCCTCAATGAGCTGGGCACTGATCTCCGATTCGAGCTGCAATCTTCGCGATTGGCAACCAACCGCATCTCATACCACCTTCGCATTTGCACCCCTTAAGATCCGAGTGGGGGAGCGAGAGTTTATCGATGACCTCACGCTCGACGTGCACGAGCTCAATAGCGCCGTGCAGGCGGAGTCGAGTGCTTCTTCGAGCGCCTGTCCAAGCGTAGGGGAGTGGGCCGAACTCTTTAGGCTTGCCGACAAGACAATCTGCATGCCCATCTCCGAGGGAGTCTCGGGAAGCTACAATGCCGCGGCCACCGCACGTGACATGGTGCTTGCCGAAGAGCCCAACCGTCAGATTCATTTGGTTAACTCACGAGCCGCAGGTGGCAAAATGGACCTAATCTTCCTGCTGTTCGACCGCTACCTCGCAAACAATCCAGACGTTTCATTTAAAGAAGCCTGCGGCTATTTTGATGCGCTGGAGCAGAACAGCAAGATCCTCTTTAGCCTGTGCAATTATGCAAATCTCGCCAAGGCCGGACGTATTCCCAAAGCAGCCGGGGTCATAGCCAACAAGCTTAATATCCGCATTTTAGGCACAGCAAGCGAGGCGGGGGAGATTAAGCTCGTTGGTCACACCCGTGGCGAAAAGAAGATGCTTGGCAAGATTATCGATACCATGGAGGCCGAAGGCTTTACTGGTGGCGAGGTCGTTATCGACCATGTCGAGAATGCGGCTGGCGCCCAGGCACTTGCCAGCCGCATTGCGGAACACTGGCCCGGCTCCAAGACCATCATCATGCCCTGTAACGGGCTGGATTCATACTATGCCGAGATGCACGGTCTCATTATCGGCTACGGCATGGGCGTGGCTTCGGGCCGATAGTGACCAACTAGACAAACGCACGGGCGGGATAAGGGGCCAGTGGCTCTTTATCCCGCCCGTCTTATACCTCGGTTAGCTATGAAACCCATTGAACTTGAGGTAGCTCATCAGGTACGCCTTCGAAACGAAAGACGATACCGCACTGCGTACGAGCAGCGACTCGCGCGTAACCAGATGAGCGGTATCGGGCACGGGAGTCTGTTCGACGGAAAACGCCGCACGAATCGATGCCTCAAGTTGATCGACTACATAATCGAAAGCCGTCGGAGCGTCGTAGCTCAAACGCTGAATATTAAAGAGCGCCTGAATCGCAGCGATGGGCAGCACCTGCTTAAAGATACAAATGACGATGAGACGCGCAATCTGCTCACGGCCATACTGCTTTTTAGCCGGAGCAGGAACGAGGCCGACCTTCACGTAGTTATTGATCATCGATGGCGTGATGACGGACTGCTCTACGCAAATCGAAAGCGGCTCCATCCACAATGCAACATATTCAATAACCTGATCGCGATAGAGCGTTACGTTGGGCAGCTGATCATAGCGTGGCAGGCTCAACGCGTTGAGTTTACGCACCATATCGGACTGAATAAATGCATCCGGCAGCACTGTCGGCTGAATATCCTCCGGCTTAATGCTGACCGATGTATCGGACATCGGGATAACATGTTTGACGTGGTTCATAAGAGACCTCCGTTCGTTTTCTATATTGTATTCTAGATTATCTAGTTTTGCATACCACATAGCCGCTAAGTAAAAGTGGTTGGACAGCACATTGATGCACCGTCCAACCACTTTGTTTAAAGATAACAACCTTACATAAGATATATTATCGTACTTATCCGTGTAAGAAAGCATATGCGCTGGTTGCCGCTATGGCTCCGTCCGAAACGGCGGTCACAACCTGACGCAAACGCTTGGAACGGATATCGCCGGCTGCGAATAAGCCGGGTGTACGGGTGGCCATGGACTCATCGGTAAGGATGCCGCCATCGGGCCCCAGATCGACCAGATGCTCGACAAGTTCGGTATGAGGTTGCGTGCCGGCAAAGACAAAAATGCCAAACGAGCCAGGTTCAAAGGTCTCAGTATGCTTCTTGCCGCTCGCATTGTCCTTGAAGGTAATTGTCGTGGGCATCGCCTCACCGGAAAGCTCAACAATACTAGTTTGGTACCTAACTGAAATATTGTCCTTAGCAAGCACCTTATTTACAACGCCTTCGGGTGCACGGAATTGATCGCGCCGCAGCACGATGGTCACGCTGCTGGCAATGTCGGACAGGAACAGCGCCTCTTCGCATGCTGAATTGCCGCCTCCGATAACAAAGACTTGCTTGCCACGGAAGAACATCCCGTCACACGTCGCGCAATACGAAACGCCTCGACCGCGATACGTGTCCTCGCCAACAAAACCTGCAGGACGCGGCGTGGCGCCCATGCACGCAATGACGCTCTTGGCCGCTGTGTCGCCCATATCGTGATGGATGGCAAATTGAGCCGCATCGGCATCGTAATCGACACCTGTCACCATACTCCATTCAACCTGAGCCCCCAGGCCTTCAGCATGCTGTTGGAACCGCTCACCAAGTTCAGCACCGCTCAGCAGCGGAATGCCAGGATAATTCTCGATCTCGTTGGTCGTGGTGATCTGTCCGCCCGACATGCCCTGCTCAAGGACAGTCGTCGTCAGGTTGGCGCGCGCCGCATAAATGGCGGCAGCATAGCCCGCGGGACCGCCGCCGATAATCGCAACGTCGATCGTCTGATCGGTAGCCATGAAGAGTCCTCTCGTCGAAACGTTGTCATTCCTTGCGCTCATACCCAAATTTACGTGAACGTGACACTCATGCACTACAATAATTAAACCGTGTTACAACGTCGAAGGGGAGTTATCGATGGATCAGACGCAGACGAGCGATGACGCTCCCCTGCTCAAGCTCAGCACTCCCCAATCGGAGCAAACCACGCTCCTGGCTCAACAAAAACCTCTCGTGACCATCGTGCACGCCTCGGTCGGCTCGGGCCACAAGGCCGCCGCAAATGCGATTGCGCAGGCATTCGACCTCATCCGCGGCACCAAGGGCATCCCCGAGGATGTTGAGATTGAAGTGCTCGATATCCTTGATTTTGGACGTATTAAATTCGACGGCAATAAGACCGCGGCTTCCTTCACGGGAGCCACGCGCCCCATTTACGACCTGACCTGGCGATATACGCTTACGGGACATCTTCTCTGGGGTGGCGGCACGGCATGGTCGCGAATTATGTTCCCCGCCTTCAACGAATATATTCGTAACCGCAGGCCCATAGCCGTGGTCGCAACGCACATCACAGCAGCCAATGTTGCCGTGGGTGCCCGCGTCATTACGGGTATCGATTATCCGGTCACCTGCGTGCCGACCGACTACGAAGTCGAGGGCTGGTGGCCCCACAAGGATACCGATCTATTCTGTGTTGCCAACGAATTTATGGCCGAAACGCTGCGTCCGCGCAAGGTGCCCGAGGCAAAGATCCGCATTACCGGCATTCCTATTCGCGCCGGATTCGACACGGATTACGACCGCGAGGAAGAGCTAGCCAAGTTCAACCTCCCCACCGACAAAACCGTCGTTCTGGTAATGGCCGGTGCCAGCTTGCCTCAGCCTTACGTCCGTTTTCGCGCGGCGATGGACCACACACTCCCCTTTCTGCGCAGCTTAGAAGACATGCACTTTGTCTTTTTACCTGGCAAAGACGTGGAGTATGCCACCCGGCTGAAGACGCTCTTCGATGCCATGAAGCTCGAGAACGTCACGGTGTTGGACTATGTCGACGACATGGCGGCCCTCATGCACGGCTGCGACCTGGCAATCCTCAAATCGGGCGGACTCACGGTCACCGAGTGCCTATGCGCACATCTGCCGATGATCCTGCTGGGCAAGTCCTATGGCCAGGAAAAGGCCAACACCACGATGCTCACCGGCATGGGCGCCAGCATGCACGTCACCACGGCACGAGAGCTCATCGTAACGCTTCGTCACCTGCACGACCATCCTGAATCACTCAAAGCTCTACTCATCAACGGCGAAGTACTACGCCGCCCCCACGCAGCCGAAGACATCGCCGTCGCCACCATGGAACTCGTAGGCAAACCCCAAAAGCGCAAACGAGCCTTCTGCCGCTTCTACTGGGGCGGCAAGCCAGCGCATATCCGCTAGGCGATAGTCCGCTGCTCGGCGGGAGCTACGTTTACGTACTATCAGCTACACCAGATTCCCTACCATTAGAACCTGCTAAGGCGAAACCAGAAAATAAAAAACAGTAAGCCGATGCGACAAAGAAGGTATCCCTTTATCGCATCGGCTTACTAGAAAAGTAAGTATTTTTTCAAGCGAGTAGCCGCCCGGCCGTCTCTCACACATATCGTTCCACGCGCAGTTTCGCAGCGAGCGAAGCGAAGCGAGAATGTTTGAGCATGGAATGATATGTGTGAGAGACGGCCGGGAGGGATACGAGCGCCCCTAAGCTACGCCGCTGGAGCCGAAGCCTACGTTGCCTCGGTCGGTTTCGTCTAGTTCTTCTACTTCTACGAGGTTAACCGTGGGGACTTCTTGGATGACAAGCTGGGCGATGCGGTCGCCTTTGTTGATTTGGATGTTGTTCGTGGGGTCTAGGTTAATGAGAATGACTTTGAGCTCTCCTCGATAGTGAGCATCGATGAGACCGGGTGTGTTGACTATAGACAGGCCTTGCTTAATGGCCAGGCCGCTGCGGGGCTGGACGAAGCCGGCGTAGCCGTCGGGCAGGGCGATAGCTAGGCCCGTGGAGACCAAACGTCGCTCAAAGGGTTTGAGGGTGCAGTCTTCGTTGGCGCGGAGGTCAAGGCCGGCATCCGTAGGATGGGCGTATTTGGGAAGCTCGACGGCTGGGTCGAGACGCTTAATGTTAACGGTAATGTTGGACATGAAATCACCTTAGCTTGTCGAGCTCTTGCAGAAACTCATCGACATCTTTGAAATCGCGATAGACCGAGGCAAAGCGGATGTAGGCCACTTTATCGATCTTGGCCAACCGCTTAAGAACCATATCGCCCAGCTCATGAGACGTAACGGCCGTGAGCGTACGGGAGCGAAGCTCGACCTCTATATCGTCAATGATCTCGTTGAGCTTTTTAGTGTCGATATCACGCTTGATCGTGGCGCGCATCAAACCGACCAGCAGCTTATTGCGATCGAACCGTTGCTTGGTTCCGTCTGACTTAATGACCTCGATAGGGTCTTCACAACGCTCAAATGTCGTAAAGCGATAATTGCACGAGCAGCATTCGCGACGGCGCTTGATGGTGTTATTAGATTCCTGCATGCGGGAATCAACGACGCGGGTATGTGCCTTGCCGCATTTGGGACAGCGCATGGTACCTCCTCTAAAACGATTACAAGGGTACCATGCGACGGTACTTAAATCTTAGGAACGTGCGGGAACTTTAAGATGCGCACCGGCATCGAGCGAGCCATGCTCCAGATGATTGACGTCGCGGATCATATCAGAGGTCTCCCGTGTGGAAAGACCCTCAATAGGATGCTCCTGGGCAAGCGACCACAAGGAATCGCCAGACTGAACACGAACGGTCTCGTAGGTAACGTTGGATACCGACTCGGCATATGCGGCGTGACGAGCGCTGAAGATCGAGGTAGCAAGTACAAAGAAGAGCGTGAGCGCAACGGCAAGAGCGACAATCGTCGAGACCTTCAAGGCAACAGGGGCCGAAGTCGTGGCGACGCACCGGCTGCGGACGGGCTTACTAGGCAATGTTTGGAAACCAGATCGGCCGCCTTTGACAACCGTGAAAGCCGGCGCCGCAGGCGTCTCGAGCTTAAGGGCGAGGTTTCCCTGGACCATATCCGTTGCGTTCATCATGTTCTCCTCTCGCGTGTTTTGCTGAGAACAGTTTTATCAAGCCGCGCGGACAAAAATGTCTAGCGCGAGAACGAATGTTCGGTTATTATTATCTGCGAACAGTTGTTCCTGTCAAGCAATAATCGAACATTTGTTTGACATTGGTAGAGAGGATCCCCTGATGGCTCGCAAAATTACCAAGCGTCAGCAGCAGATTTACGACTTCATCAAGGAATATCAGCAAGAGAAGGGCTATCCGCCCAGCGTGCGCGAGATGGCATCGGCCGTAGGCCTCTCCTCCCCCAGCACGGTGCATGCTCATCTCTCTGCCCTGGAGGCTCGAGGCCTGCTCAAGCGCGATTCCACCAAGCCTCGCGCCCTAGAGCTCTTTGATGAGGACGGATCCTCCGTCTCGATTTCCAAATCCGATGAACCCACAGCACCCCGCGGAACGGTCTCGCTGCCGCTCGTCGGTCGCGTCGCGGCTGGGATTCCCATTCTGGCCGAGCAAAATATCGAGGACACCTTTACCATCCCGACCGAAATCGCCACAGACCAGGGCTCCTTTATCCTTGAGGTGCACGGCAGCTCAATGATCAATGTCGGCATCTACAACGGTGACTACATTATCGTTCGCGAGCAAAAGAGCGCCATGAACGGCGAAATCGTCGTGGCTATGATCGATGGCTCGGCGACCGTCAAGACGTTCTACAAGGAGCAGGGGCGCGTGCGCTTGCAGCCCGAGAACGACACTATGGAGCCCATCTATGCGACGAACCCTGTTATTTTGGGTAAGGTTGTCGGTTTAATGCGCCGGTTCTCATAATGCAAAATCGCATCACCATATTTGATATCATCCGAGGGTTTACGATGCTGTCGATGGCAGGTTTTCACGCGTGCTACGATTTGGCCTACCTATATGGATGGGATATGCCATGGTTTACCGAAACGGTTTTCCAGGATATCTGGCGCGCTAGCATCAGCTGGGTATTTTTGTTTATCGCCGGTTGGATGTGCACGCTCTCGCGCAATAACGTTAAGCGCACCCTCAAATACGCCGCCGCAGCCTTGATTGTATGGATTGCAACTACACTGGTATCAGTCGACGATTCGGTAAACTTTGGCATCATTTATTGCATGGCAGCGTGCACGGCGGTGGTTGCACTCACCCGTCCGGCACTCCAAAAAATACCGGGCTCGTGGGGCATCGCAGCGTGCCTTGTTCTTTTTGCCCTAACCTGGGGCATTCCAAAAGCGGTCTACCCACTCCCCTACCTGGCATGGCTTGGATTCCCGAGCCCGGGTTTTGTTTCGGGAGACTACTATCCGCTCATTCCGTTTGTCTTTATGTACCTTACCGGCTTTTTTGCTGCCCAGGCAGCACAAGCATCAAGCCTCGAAGCGCCAGCATGGGCATACGCCAATCCCATCCCGGCGCTCGCAGTCCTCGGTCGGCACGCCTTACCGTTCTACCTGCTCCATCAGCCTGTCATTCTAGGCATACTAGAACTCGTTTATTCCGTACGATAGCGCTCAAAACGCGGGGCGATTCGGGCCGGCAACTTCGCCACAATGCGAACGCCGTCCTCAAGATATTCCTCGTGCAGAAGGGTTCCCTGGTCATGCACCAAGGTGATAAGGGCGCCCTCGCGATACGGAATATCAGCGGAGAGCAACACGTCGGTGGCAGCGGCCTCACGAGCAATACGGTCGACGAGATCGTCGAGTCCCTCGCCCGTCTGGGCCGAGAACAGCACGGCCTCGGGATACCGACGATGGAAACTCAATCGATCGACGCTATCGAGTAGGTCGATTTTATTGAACACCGTAAGCGTCAAACGCTCGCCGGCACCGATCTCGTCAAGAACACGATCAACCGCCTCGAGCTGGCGCTCGTAGTCCTCGTCAGAGGCATCCACAACTTTAAGGATCAGGTCGGCACCAAGTACCTCAGACAGGGTGGACTTAAAGGCATCAACGAGACCATGCGGCAGCTTTTGAATAAAGCCGACGGTATCGGTAATCGTCATTCCGCGACCGCCGGGCAGGCGATACGAACGCGTCGTCGGGTCGAGCGTAGCAAACAGCTTGTCCTGCGAAAGTACCGTAGAGCCTGTCAGGCGATTGAGCAACGTCGATTTACCGGCATTGGTATAACCGGCTAACGCGACGCGAAACGCCGGTGACTCAATACGACTCTTGGATTGAACATCACGACGCTGTTCAACCTGCTTGATCTCACGACGAAGCGCAGCGATCTTATTACGAATGAGGCGACGGTCGACCTCGAGCTGACTTTCGCCCTGACCAAAGCGTGAGCCGATGCCGCCGCGCGTCTGTTCCTTGGCGAGATGGCTCCACATGCCGCGCAGACGAGGCAACAGATATTGAAGCTGCGCCAGCTGTACCTGTAGGCGTCCCTCACGCGTCTGAGCATGCAGGCCAAAGATATCCAAGATCAGTGCCGTACGATCGATAATCTTTACCGGCTCGCCCACGGCTTTCTCCAAATAGGATTGCTGCGAGGGCGTCAGGTCGTCGTCAAAAATAACGACATCGGCATCCATGCGATGTACCAGACCGCACAGCTCCTCTACCTTACCGGAACCGATAAATGATTTGGGATACGGCTTTACCAAACGCTGAGACAAGCGAGCCACGCACTGGGCACCAGCCGTGTGGGCCAGGCGCTCCAGCTCATCGAGCGATCGATCGAGTGGCCATGCATTGTCGCGCCACTCAACACCAACCAAAATGGCACGCTCGGGCTCGGGTGCCGTGGGAACAAGGGGGAAACGAGCCATTAGGCAGCCTCAATACGATGCAGGATATCAGCAACGACCTCATCGATCGTACATTCATCCATATCAAACCACGCGATACGGTCATCGCGCTTAAACCACGAAAGCTGACGTTTGGCATAGCGACGCGAACGCATCTTAATGAGTTCGCGAGCCTCATCCATGCTCGTCACGCCATTGAAAGCATCGATGATCTCTTTATAGCCAATTGCCTGCATCGAAGTCAGGGCATCTCCCAGCCCCTGGTCCATAAGACCGCGAACCTCATCAACAAGACCCTGCTCAAACATCACATCGACACGTAGGTTAATGCGTTCATAGAGCACCTCGCGATTTCGCGTCAGGCCAAACCATAACGCATGATAATGCTCGCGCGGAACACTAAACTGCGACTTTTGTTGCGCATAGGAAACGCCATCATCGTGCATTTCGAGCGCGCGAATCACACGCCGCACGTTATGCGGATGAATAACAGCAGCTGATTCTGGATCGCGCTCGGCAAGCAGGGCATGCAGTTCTTCCTCGCCAATACGCTCGGCAAGCTCCTGATACCCCGCGCGACGATCGTCCTCAAGCTCGCCCGAGGGAAAATCCATCTCATCCAGGGCGGCCTTGAGATACAAGCCTGTGCCCCCGCAAAACACCGGTAGGCGGCCCTCGCCAAGCAAACGCTCAACATGTACACGGGCGTCTGCCTGATACAGCGCTGCAGAATATGCAACGCCCGGTTCAACAATATCGACCAGGCGTAGCGGCGCCGTGCATTTCTCGGGTGCCATCTTGGCAGTACCGATATCCATGCCTCGATAGATTTGCATCGCATCGCACGACAGCACTTCGGACGAAAGACGAGCCGCCAAACGGTCGGCAACACCACTCTTACCAACCGCCGTCGGACCGACGATCGCAACGGCGGAAAGACCTGCCCCGGGAGAAACCATTAGCGCGGCTCGCCCACAACGGAGCCGGACAAATACCAGGTCTTGGCAACGTCAACGTCAACATCAACGATCTTGCCAACAAGCTGATCGATGCTGTAACCCTCGGGGATAGGCGCATGCACGGTCTGATTCTTGGGACTCTTGCCCAGCAGGACCGCGTCGTTCTTTTTACTCGTTCCCTCAATGAGCGCCGGCACCACAGTATGAAGCTCACCCTGGTTGTACTCGTGCGCCGTGGTCTCGATAACCTTAACCAGGCGGTTGAAACGCTCGAGAATAACCTCATGCGGCGTAGGATCGTCAATCTCGGCGGCCGGGGTACCGGCGCGCTTGGAATAGATGAAGGTATAGGCCTGAGCATAGCGGACCGTCTCGGCAAGTGAGAGCGTCTGCTCAAAGTCTTCTTCAGTCTCGCCCGGGAAGCCAACGATAATGTCGGTCGAGAGCGCGATATCGGGCATGCGGTTGCGAATGCGATCGACCAGGCCCAGATAGTCCTCGCGTGTATAACGGCGATTCATCTCTTTGAGGATCCGTGTCGAACCTGACTGGACGGCCAGGTGCAACTGCGGCATAACGGCAGGCGTCTCGGCCATGGCGTCGATGGTCTCGGGGAGCAGATCCTTGGGATGCGAAGACGTAAAGAAGATGCGCTCCACACCCGTATCGCCCACGGCACGCAGCAGATCGGCAAAACGCGGCTTGCCAAACAGATCGCGACCATATGAGTTAACGTTTTGGCCCAGCAGCGTAATCTCACGCACGCCCTGGCGCACCAAACCGGTCACCTCGTCGACAATCTCCTCGAAGGGGCGACTTTTTTCGCGACCGCGCACGTACGGCACGATGCAATAGGTGCAGAAATTATTGCAGCCCGTCATGATGGGCACCCAGGCGTGATACTGGGTCTCGCGATGCCACGGCATGCTCATGGCATCCGTATCCTCATGCTCATTGGTGCGGATATGACGCTTACCATCAAGGAACGCCTCGGCAATGAGCTCGGCCACATGTGCGATGGAATGCGTGCCAAAGATGACATTGACGTTATCGACGTTGGTGAGCAGGCCCTCTCCATCACGCTGCGCGATGCAGCCGCCCACGGCAACCACACGCTTGCCCGAAGGCGAAGGCGGCAGGCTTTTGCAGGAATTGCACTGACCGTACAGGCGAGTATCGGCGGCCTCACGCACACAGCATGTCATGAAGACAACGATATCGGCATGCTCGGGATCGAGCGCCATGAGGCAGCCATACGAATCAAGCAGACCGCTCACACGCTCGGAGTCGTGCTGATTCATCTGACAGCCAAAGGTGCGGATAAAGTAGGTTTTACCGGCAAGAATATCGCGTACGGAACGCTGGTCCATGTGCATAAGTCCTAACGATGGGGAGCGAAACGAGGCAAGCAGAAGCTATGCCACAGGCTTAACATCATCCATGACGACGTTATCCATAGCAGCTCGATTGATCTGGTGAACGTAGATAGAAAGGCGGATGGCCGTGCGCGACTCCCCGTTAATGAGGATGTCGGAGAACACAGGCGCGCAGGAAATATCAAAACCGGTTGGAATCAAAAAACCGCGCGCGATAGCAACGGCCTTAATGGCCTGGTTGACAGCACCGGCACCGACACACTGGATGTTGACGGGTACACCATCCTTGACCATGCCGGCGATGGCGCCGGCAACGGACGCGGGCGATGATTTGCTTGATACCTTCAGGCAATCCATGAAGAAACTCCTGCGTTTAAAAGTACGTTTTAACTGCAATAACTTTATCGTACCGAGTGGACTCGGTAAAGGCACTATTCCTCTTTGGCAAGATCGAAGGTCACGGTGATTCGATCACGCGAAACACGGATCTTTGGGTCGCCGCAAAGATTGAGATAGTACCGGGCGGCAAGGTCATTAAAGTCGCGCTCCACAGCACGCGAAAACTGTGCCATGTCATCCTTGGCAATACGCAGCCCACGACGATCCTTCGCGAGATCGACAGGAGCCGGCGCATGCGAGGATGAGTCACGCTCGCGCAGCAGACGCGCAGTCACACCGCGAACGGGCTTAATCTGCCCTGCCAAAATGCGATGGGCCGTGCGCTCGGACATCTCAAGACCCAAACCCGAACAGATACGGATAAAGTCTTCCGCATCCGAAGCAAGACCCAGACGATCGACCACGGGAAGCTCGGCTTCGTCATCGATAAACAAAAGACGAGAAGCATCGAGACGACTGGAAGCCTGCGCATGCAGCGTCGCGGCGATTTCGGACGGGGACCCCAGATAGACATCACAGGCGCGCAGCTCCTCGAGGGCAAACTCACAGGCGGCGCGAATGATGTTGTGAGGGCCGCGGGCGCAGACATAGTGACCGTCCTCGTCCTTCACGGCCTGAGGCCAGCTGGACTGATCGGCACGCTCGCTGAGGCGGTCGGCCGCAACGCTCACCTTAAAGGCTGAGCCAAGATCGACACCAGACGTGACCACGCGGGCCTCGTCGGTGTTCTGCTTGATCGAAAACAATGCCATGCCACGACCGTGAACGCCCCAACGGTCCATCTTCATGCTCTCGAGCTTTGAGGTAACGCGAGCATCGAAGATTCGCTCTTGCATATCCTGCGGAACACCCGAGCCGTTATCCAGAAAGACAAGCGTGCGGACGCCATCTTCCTTGGTCGTGGCGAGATAGACCTTGTCGGCGCCGGCATCGCGAGCATTACGGAGCATTTCGATGACGATATCCTCGACATGCTGAATGTCGTGCTTTGCCTGGCGCCGCTCGGCCTCCGAAACGCGGAGGCGGACATACCCCTCGCCAAGGTTCTCCTCGACGCGAAGGTTGCCCTCCCCCGACATCGACGCGATAAATGAGATGAGCTCGTTCGCGTCGCTCATATTATTTAGCGATATCGACAGCGCGGCTCTCGCGAATCACGACGACGCGCACCTGACCGGGATACTCCATCTCTTCCTCGATCTGATGGGCGATATCGTGAGCCAGAACCGTGGACTGGGCATCGGAGATCTTGTCCGGCTGAACCATGACATGGACCTCGCGACCAGCCTGCATGGCATAGGTACGCTCGACGCCGTCATGGGAGTTGGCGATCTCCTCGAGCTTCTCAAGGCGCTTGATGTAGTTCTCGGCAGACTCGCGACGGGCACCGGGGCGAGAGGCTGAGACAGCATCGGCGGCCTGCACCAGGACATCGAGCACCGTGTTGGGGTCGACATCGGCATGGTGAGCCTCGATAGCGTGGACGATAACGGGCTTCTCGCCATAACGACGGGCGAGCTCGGCGCCGATGACGGCATGCGGGCCCTCGACGTCGTGGTCAATTGCCTTGCCCAGGTCGTGAAGCAGACCGGCGCGCTTGGCGGTCACAACGTCCAGGCCAAGCTCGGAAGCCATCACGCCGCAGAGATCAGAGACCTCGAAGGAGTGCTGAAGCACGTTCTGACCAAACGAGGTACGGTAGCGCAAGGCACCAAGGGTCTTGACGATCTCGGGGTGCAGGTCGTGGATGCCAGTATCGAAGGCAGCCTGCTCGCCAGCCTCGCGCACGCGCTGCTGAACCAGGTCGGCAGCCTTGTGATACATCTCCTCGATGCGGGCAGGGTGAATGCGGCCGTCGGCGATGAGGTTCTCGAGGGCGACACGGGCGGTCTCACGACGGACCGGGTCGAAGCTCGAAAGAACGACGGTCTCGGGCGTGTCGTCGATCACGAGGTTGACGCCGGAAACCTGCTCGAAGGTGCGGATGTTGCGACCCTCGCGACCGATAATACGGCCCTTGAGGTCATCAGAGGGAATGTGCACGGAGGTAACGGTGACCTCGGCAGTGTGGTCGGCAGCGCAGCGCTGAATCGCCAGGGACAGAATCTCCTGGGCGGTCTTGTGGCACTCGGCGCGAACCTGCTGCTCGGACTCGCGAATGATCGTGGCGGCCTCGTGGGTGACCTCGCCGCGAACCTTATCGAGGAGCTCCTTGTGGGCATCCTCGCGGGTAAGGTCGGCGATACGCTCGAGCTCGGAGGTCTGCTTTGCGCAGAGCTCCTCGAGCTCACGGGAGCGCTTCTCGACCTGACCGGCCTGACTGGACAGCTGATGCTCGCGCTTGTCGAGAGCGTCGTTGCGGCGATCAAGGGATTCCTCGCGCTGCATCACGCGGTTCTCGAGCGTACGAATCTCGCTCTTACGCTGCTTGTCCTCGGCCTCGGCGGCCTGCTTGTTCTTGATGATCTCCTCTTTAGCCTCGAGCAGAGCCTCTTTTTTGAGGGTCTCGGCCTGACGCTTTGCATCGCCGATCAGGGACTCAGCCTGTGCGTGTGCCGACTGGATCTTTTCGTCGGCCTCATGAAGACTACCCTGCTTGGCGGTGCGCATGTAGGCAATGGCGGCGATGGCACCTAAAACGATGCCAACGAGCGCTGCGATGATAGGCATGCTCACTCCTTTTTATGGATTCGTTACACAACAAAGCGAACCGTCCTTACGAACGGCTCGCGACATTTGAGTAATATGGGCGCAGCTTATGCGGGTCGGATACAGATAAACATATAAACAAACTCATCACAGATGAGCACATATCACAAAGCAAATGACAGTGTTTATCGTACGTTGAACCACAACAACTGTCAAATAAATGGCCCCAGTACGGCGGCTAAAACGCGGTGAACGGCAGGACCACAAAACGCATACGCCTAAACCGCACATTCCTCGCATTCGGCATCGAGACGTGCCTTAACGGCATCGGCGGCGATGTGATACGAGAAGCCCTTGCCCATCAAAAACCGAACCAGTTTTTCGAATCCGCGCGTCTCTGGAACACGCCGCTTGGCGAGCAGGGCTGACGCACGCGCCAAATCGTCTTCGACGGCAAAATAATCCTCGGGATAACCGGGAATGTCATCGAGCACAACATGACGTCGCTTGAGCTCGGTCTCGATTTTGCGCTGTCCCCAACCGCGCCGCTTGCGTTCCTCGATAAAGTACGAGCAAAAGCGGTTCTCGTCTAAAAAGCGATACTCGGTGGCGCGCTCGACGGCGAAATCAATCGCAGCCGCACGAAAACCATAGCGAGCCAGCTTGTCGCGGACCTCACCCGTCGCATGGTCGCGGCGCGATAACATCTCGGTCACCATGGTAAGTGCACATTTACGCTCGATGAGCTGCACCGCCTCACGAAAGTTGTCCCAATCACAGGGAAGATCGGGGCGGTTTTTGACATACAGCCGCGCGACCCGCACGGGAATCCAAATGGACCGCTCAAAACCGCCCTCAAGCTCACAATCGATATGTGCGCAAGGCTTTTTGGACGCATACCCGCTCGAGAACGAGGAGGCCGCCTTCTTATCGGGAAAGACGACCGTGGCCTCGGTCACCGTATACGACATGAGCGTAACCGCTACTCGTCGTCATCATCGAGCATGGCGGAACCATCGATGGCGTAAAGCTCGTCAAACTCCTCAGGCGCAGGCTGATCGGTCAGCTCGACCTCGGACGGAGCATCGTCATCAAACTCAAGCCCGCAGGCAAGGCGGACCTTATGCTCAATCTCATCGGCGCAATCGGGGTGTTCGCGCAGGAAAGCCTTGGCGGCCTCGCGACCGTTGCCGAGCTTGTCCTCGCCATAGGCAAACCAGGAGCCCATCTTCTTGCAGATGCCGCACTCGACAGCCATGTCCAGAATCGAGCCCTCCTTAGAGATGCCCGTACCGTACATGATGTCGAACTCAGCAGAACGGAACGGAGCTGCCACCTTGTTCTTAACGACCTTGGCGCGCACGCGGTTACCGATAACCTCGTCCTTAAGCTTAATGCTGTCGATACGACGAATGTCGATACGCACCGAAGAGAAGAACTTAAGGGCGCGGCCGCCCGTCGTAGTCTCGGGGTTGCCGAACATGACGCCGATCTTCTCACGCAGCTGGTTAATGAAGATGCACGTCGTGTTGGACTTGGACAGCGAGCCGGCGAGCTTGCGAAGAGCTTGGCTCATCAGGCGAGCCTGAAGACCGACCGTAGTGTCGCCGATTTCTCCCTCGATCTCGGCACGCGGGGTCAGCGCGGCGACGGAGTCGACGACGATGGCATCGATGGCGCCGGAACGCACGAGCATGTCAACGATCTCGAGCGCCTGCTCACCCGTATCGGGCTGGGAAATGAGCACCTCGTCGATATCCACGCCGATGCGCGCGGCATACGTGGGATCGAGCGCGTGCTCGGCATCGATAAATGCCACAACGCCACCCATTGCCTGGGCCTCGGCCAGGATCTCGAGCGAAAGCGTCGTCTTACCGGAGGACTCGGGACCGTAGATCTCGACGATTCGGCCGCGCGGCACGCCGCCGATACCCAGCGCGGCATCGAGGGCCAGGGCGCCCGTGGGAATGGCCTCGACCTCGAGCTCGGGACCACCGTCGCCGTACCTCATGATGGAACCCTGGCCGAATTTCTTCTCGATCTCGGCCTTGGTGGTGGCGATCATCTCATCGCGCTCTTTACCCGTCGTGCGAGCATGAACGGTACGTACGGGACCTGAATTCTTGGCCATGAATAGCCCTCCTCTTAACAACCTGCATCGATAATAAACGAACGGCTGTTCGTGGTCAACCGTTCAGGCCAATCATATGCAGGCGGTCTTTCCAAAACCCAACCAAACGCCGACCAAACACTGACCAAATGCTTGACCACAAAGGACCAAATATGAACAAGGCAGGCAAAAATACATCTACAACCAGCACAAACGCCAATGAGCCTAAGGTCCCCATCTCCACAATTAAGGGGCTCGGAGGCCCCTTAAAACACGTCTATTCCATAGAATTGAGCACAAGGGCAATGCGCCCCAATGCCTCCGTGACCGCATGGGCACGAACACACGAACGGTCACCCTCATAGTGGCAGCGCACAAAGTCCACGACCGGCACGCCCCCATCGGCGGAACGATGCGCCCAGCCAATATAGAAAGTGCCCGCCGGATCGTCCTCAGTACCACCGCCGGGGCCGGCATAACCCGTTGCGCTCACTGCAATATCGCTCTGGTACAGCTCCAGCGAACCCGACGCCATCTCGCGCGCAGTCTGGTGCGACACCGCAGTGTAGCGGTCGAGCGTCTCCTGCTCAACACCCAGCACGCGATGCTTAATCTCATCGCAGTAGGTCACCGCACCGCCACGCAGCACCGCCGAGGCACCAGGGATATCGGCGATCGTCGAGGCGATCATGCCAGCTGTCAGAGATTCAGCCGTCGAAACCGTCACACCACGAAAGCTTGCACGCTCGACAATATCGCGTGCGAGCTCTTCGTTATGCGCGGCAATCTGCTCAAATGATTCCGTCATGCCTACCAGGACCTAGACGGAAAAGACTATCTTGCGGCAGTTCCAGAAGTACTGGGCGCCCGAGATAACGGTCAAGACAACGGCAACGGCATACAGGAAGCGCGACACCGAGTAGATGCCGAGCGTCAGCGCCACCGGGCCAAGGTGCAAGCCGGCCATAGCAAAAACGCACAGGTAACCGCAGATGGAAACCATCGTGGTTGCCGTCTTGTACTTGCCGAGCTTATCGGCTGCAACGACCACACCGGCCGCACTCGCGACCATGCGCAGGGCGCTCACCAGCAGCTCGCGGAACAGGATAATGAACACGGACCACACGGTCACCGCGCCAAAATCCAAGAACAGCAGCAAGGCCGAGAACACCAGCAGCTTGTCGGCGATGGGGTCCAAGAACTTGCCGAAATCGGTGATCTCGTTACGCGAGCGTGCCAGATAACCGTCGACCTTATCGGTGCACGACAGGATCACATACAGAATGAAGGCAGCGGCGGCGAGCGGGCCGTCAAAGATGCTCCAATCCGTACCGGCAACACTCGTGTGAGACAGAGCCGAGACGATCATGAACACCGGGATAAAGACGATGCGAACGCACGTCACGATGTTGGCGGGCGTCCAGACACTCGTCAGTTCCTTATTGCTCTCGTTTGCCACGACGCTCTCCTACTCCACAACATGACCGATAAGCTCATAGCAGAAGCTATCGGTAAACTCGACAGTCAGAATATCGCCCACGGACGCCTCGCTGGCGTCCAGATGCACCGCTCCATCGGAATCGGGCGCCTGGAACCAGGCATGGCCGATCAGCTCGGCGCCGTCCTCGGTCTCTTCGATACCGTCGACGATCACCTGGGCGCGCTCGCCCACATGGGCGGCGGTGGCGGCAAAACCGAGCGACTCGGCCAGGTCCATGGCCTCCTGGGCGCGCTCGAGCTTGACCTCTTCGTCGACCTGACCCTCCATCTTAGCGGCCAGGCTGCCCTCCTCCTGCGAGTAGGCAAAGACGCTCGTGTAGTCAAAGCCGACGGTGTCCATAAAGTCGATAAGGTCGCGGAACTCGTCGTCGGTCTCGGTCGGGAAGCCGACCATGGCCGTGGAACGGATCACGATGCCGGGGATACGCTCACGAAGGTCGCGGAACAGATCCTCGAGCTCCTGGCGCGAACCGGAGCGACGCATGGCCTTGAGAATGCGCGCGTCGCAGTGCTGCACGGGGATATCGATATAGGGCAGCACCTCGGGCGTATCACGAATGGTCTCAATGAGCTCGTCAGTCATGCCCTCGGGCTGCAGATAGAGCACGCGGACCCAGACGTTGTGCGGGCGCACGGCCTCGGCGACGGCACACAGCAGCTGCGCCAGATTGCGCGGCGAGCCATCGGCGACGTCCTCGTCGGCAAAGTCGGTACCCCAGATGCCCGTGTCCTGGCCGATCAGCACGATCTCGCGCACACCGCCGGCAACCAGGTCGCGCACCTCGGAGATGATGCTCTCGGCATTGCGCGAATGATAGCGGCCGCGGATATAGGGAATCATGCAGAAGCTGCAGAAACGGTTGCAGCCATCGGAAATCTTGACGTAAGCGACAGCACCCTCGACGGTACGTTTGACCTGCGGGATATAGGCTGCAATCTCACGCTCGACACCCAGCACGCCATCGATGACCGCCACGATGCCATCTTCCTCGTCGGCCTTCACAAAGGCAGCGACCTCGGGCAGCTCGTCAGGCAGGTCATCGCCATAGCGCGACGGCACGCAGCCGCACATGACGATGGGGCAAGAACGAACGCCGTCCTGAACCTCGTTGGCGAGCTCGAGCGTGGTCTCGATGCTCTCGGACGTTGCGGAGGCGAGGAACGAGCAAGTATTGACGATGGCGATGTCGGCATCCTGCGGGTCGAATGCCTCCTCGTAGCCCGCGGCGGTCAAAAGAGAACGCATGCGGTCGGTGTCAACCTCGTTCTTAGCGCACCCGAGGGTGATGTAGAGCACGGAGCCCAACGGTGTATCCATGTTGGAGAGCGGTCCTTTCGATTGATATTAGCGGTAGTTGGTGAACTGCAGCGGCTGGCCGTAGTCCTGGTCGCGCAGGAACTGGATCACGGTCTGCAACGCGTCCTTCGAAGCAGAGGAAACACGCAGCTTGTCGGCCTCGATGGTCACCTTGACCTTGAGCTTTTGATCCTTGATGTCCTTGTTGATCTTCTTGGCGGTCGCCTGGTCGATACCCTCGACGATATGGCCGAGCACGCGCACGGTGCCGCCCGATGCCGCCTGCGGAGCATCCCACGAGACAGCCTTGAGGTCGATGCCGCGCTTGATGAGCTTGGAGCTCAGCACGTCAACAATCTGTTTGGAGACAAAGTCGGCCGGGGCGTTGATCGTAAAGAGCTTCTCGCCCTTCGAAAGCTCGATCGTGGCGCCGGAATCCTTAAGGCCATAGCGCTGGGAAATCTCGCGCGTGGTCTGCTGGAAGGCGTTGTCGACCTCTTGCATGTTGACCTCGGACACGACGTCGAAGCTGGAATCTTTAGCCATGATGTTTCCTTTCGCGTACGAGCGGCCTAGTAGCTATCGTACGAATTGTCGGTAGAATCGGTGGGTGTCTGACCGTCAGTTGCGGTATCGGCGCCATCCGTGGACTGGGCATCGGTACCATCGGTGGTGTCGGTACCATCAGAACTTTCACCATTCTCGGAATCAGTCGTCTCCTTCTTAGGAACGGTGATCGTCACACGAGCCACGCCCGAGGTCTTGGTATCGTAACGGACCTTTTCACCGTTCTTGGTAACGGTAACATCGGAAGGCTTGGACGTGGTGATCTCGATCGAGGACTCGGGCGTGTACTCCTGCTCAAAGGGGCCAGTCGCCTGAGCGCCATAGACCGACTTGCCGTCGACCTTGATCTCAATCCACGCGGTCTTTCCCTTGGCAACGGAAACTTTGATCTTCGTGACCTCGTTCTCTTCCTTCTTGGCCGTCGTCTTGGTAGCGTCCGAATCAGTCGACTCATCCGTCGGCTCATCGGCGTCTTCGTCCTCGTCGACCGTTTCGGTCTTCTTAGAAGACTTCTTGGTCGTCGTCTTGGTAGCAGTGGGCGCCTCGGGCGTGGTCTCGGGCGCCGAAGATGCGCAGCCGCGCAGAAGCACCACGATGAGCACGATCAGCAGCAACGCCACGGCACCGATGCCGGCGTAGACGATACGCGGATCGAGCCCGTTGTTTTGAGGAGTACGGGATCCGCCGCGTCCACGACCGGAACTGCTGCGGCCGCCTCCCTGAGGCATACGACCACGATTGCTATCGGAACGGCCGCGATAGCCGCCCTGGCCCTGAAGGCTGCGCTGACCCGAGCGGGGCGCAAGTTCACCGCGGCCTTGATAGCCACGTTGGCCCGAACGCGGAGCCGAAGAGCGCTGGCCATACGGCTGTGATTGAGAGCGAAGACGCGGCGTCACTTGCGTGGTATCGGCATCCGCATAGCCACCGCGAGAGCGTCCGGTGGAGACACCACGGTGACCGCGATCTGAATAGCCGCCGTCGCCGTAGCCGGCACGAGGGTCACGCGCCACGCCGCGGGCAGCGGGAAGTGCACGGTCCTCGGGCATCGGCGTACTGCGGAACCGGTCACGCTGTGAGCGAATCTCCTCGCCCGAACCCGTCTCAGTAATATAACCGGCCTGCTGAGGACGCTGTCCATAGCGGGTCGAACGACCGCCCTGAACCATCAGGAAGCGCCCGTTATCGACCGAGGAACGCGAATTGACGTAGCCGGCGGCGTCCTGAAAACGACCGCCCTGCTGCGACGTTTCGCGTTCGTATGCCATCAGGTCGTCAAAGTAGGCATTGACGACCTCGCGCGGATTGAGGCCCAAAAAGCGAGCATAGCTCGAAATCATGCCCTGTGCATAGCCGCGCGGCGGCATCGAAGCAAAGTTACCGGTCTCGAAAAACTCGATGATCTGCGGCCTGATTTTGATGGTGTTGGCGACCTGCTGAATGGAAAGGCCCATTCGGCGACGCTGCTCGAGCAGCATGTCACCAAAGCGTGCAGCCATCAGAATCCTCCAAACTCACGATCTTCACGTGCCATCTCGGCGTCGACAGATTCCAGCGCGGCAAGCCCCTCCTCGTCCAACAGGACCTCGCGCGGCTTGGAACCGTCGGGCGGGCCGACGACACCCTTTTCTTCCAGCATGTCCATAATACGCCCGGCACGCGCATAGCCAACCTTCAGACGACGTTGCAGGCCAGATGTGGAGCCCAGCTGCGATTCCACCACAATATGGGCGGCTTCCCAAATGAGCGGATCATCGTCTTGCGGCTCAGCTACTCCGGTGCGGACAATGCCGCCGCCACCCACCATGGACATGGAAGCGGGCGCCACGGCAGACAGGATCTCCTCGTGGTAGTCGGGCTCGCTCTGCGACTTGACGAACTCGACAATCTCGTTGATTTCGTCATCCGAGACAAAGCAGCCCTGGATACGGCGAGGCTTGCCCCAGTCGACCTTGGAGAACAGCATGTCGCCCAAACCGGTGAGCTTTTCGGCACCCATCTGGTCAATAATAACGCGCGAGTCGATGCCCGTGGCGACGTTAAAGGCGATGCGGTTGGTGATGTTGGCCTTGATGAGGCCCGTCACCACGTTGGAGCTGGGGCGCTGCGTAGCCACGATAAGGTGTATACCGGCGGCACGGCCCAGCTGGGCGATACGAACGATCGAGGCCTCGACATCCTTGCCGGCGACCATCATCAGGTCCGAAAGCTCGTCGATGATAATGACCAGATAGGGCATCTTTTGGGGCGGGTTGTCGTAATGCTCAAACTCGCCGGCGGCCTGCTTTTCGTTGTAGGTCGAGATCTTACGCACGTTGAGACGCTCGAAGACCTTCAGGCGACGCTCCATCTCGGACACGGCCCATTGCAGAGCGCTCGCGGCCTGCTTGGGCTCGGTCACCACGGGCACATAGAGATGCGGCAAACCGTTATAGCCCGCAAGCTCGACGCGCTTGGGGTCGACCATGATCAGGCGAACGTCCTCGGGAAGGGCTCGCATGAGCAGGGTCGTGATGATGGAATTGATCATCACCGACTTACCAGAACCGGTCGTGCCGGCGATCAGCAGGTGGGGCATCTTGGCGAGGTCAGCGACGACCGGCGTGCCCTCGGCATCTCGACCGATGGCCAGCTCGAGCGGACCGCCCTTCACATAGGGAAGCACGTCGCCCAGGTTGACGTTCTGGCGCTTGCGATTGGGAATCTCGATACCCACAAGCGAGGTACCGGGGATCGGGGCAAAGATGCGCACCGACTGAGCAGCGAGCGAAAGCGCGATATCGTCCTCGAGGCTCGAAATCTTGCTCACGCGCTCGCCCTCGCCAGGTTGCAGCTTAAAGGTCGTCACCGTGGGGCCGGCGATCCAGCCGACCACGCGGGCACTGCGGCCAAACTCAAGCAAGGTGGATTGCAGTGACTCGGCAGTCTGTTCCAGCTCCTTGTCAGATGACGCGGAGGACGCCGACTGCGGGTTGGCGTGCAGGATCTCGAGCGGCGGAAGCTTGAGGCCGTCCTCTTCTTCGCCCTCGTTATCCGCGGGGGCATTGACCGCTCCCCCATCGCTAGGAGTAGGCGCCTCGGCAGCGCCCGCGACAGCCGTATCGGCAACCTTGGGATGCTTCAAGAAGTCGGGAATCTGAGGTGTTGCCGAGACAGGATTCACGGCAAACGGCGGCTCGGACTCGTCGATCTTATCGGGGTCGTCTTCCATCGAAAGCTGGCCGGTTACCTGTTCGCGCTTAGCATGGCGACGCGGCAGCAAAGTTGTCTTTGCGGTCTCAATCGGAGCCTCGTCGTCCTCGTCATCGCCCTCGGTAAGCTCAATCTCGCTCTCGGACCAAGACGGGTCGGGCTCGCTTGTATTCAACTTGGGCGTGGCCTTGCCCTTCTTGACATGACGGCGCGGCAGCAGCGTCGTCTTAGCGCGCTCGGCCTCCACGGCATCGGATACGTCGACAAACGGATCCTCGTCCTCGTCGTCATCGTCCAAAACCGGGTCCACATCGTTGCCCATGACCGTGGTCACGGCAGCATCGGAGCCCTTTTGACGAAGAATGCTCAGGTGCGGACGGGCAACGCCGGGCACCGACAGGGCTTCGTCGTCACCCCACGGGCTCGCGTTAACATCGGCACGACGGCGCTCGGCAAAATCGGCCGCGCGGTCGCGAGCAGAGCGCAGCACGCCACCCACCGAAAAGCCGATGATGACAAAACCAACGACGGCCAGACCCAACAGGACCACCATCGCGATAGGCTTACCCAGGGCATTCTGCAGCGCACTCGCAATAAACGCACCGATGTAGCCACCCGAGGCGGACAGATTTTGCGGCGTGAACATAAGGTCACACGAGTCGCTCGTACCCGGCACCATCAGCGAAAGAATGGAGACAACGGTGATAAAGACCACGGCTCCGCCCGCGACCGAGCGCACGTTGAGCGGCGAGTCCTCGCCTAAAAAGAGCGTGGCGGCAAACAGCAAAATGACGATCGGCAGCACGTAGGCGCCCAGGCCAAAGCCCAGGTGGTAAAAACCGGCAACAGCAGCCGTCACGGGCGCTGTTGCCGGAGAAATCACGGCAATAAAGGACGCAATCGCCAAAACGGCAATGACCACGCCGGCGATATCGCGATTGGCCGAGGGCTCCACCAAGGGCTCAAAATCGTCGAAGTCCGCCTCGTGGCCCTTATTGGCACGCAGATGGGAACCGGCACCCTTAGCAGATGCCGGTTGGTTATTGGCCTTATTGCCTTTGGCGTTTTGTGCAGATCCGCGCGCCAAACTAAACCTCCATGACGACCGGGATGATCATCGGACGGGTGCGCGTACGGCTCCAGATAAAGTTAGAGAGCGAATCGCGCACGGCCTTGCGAATGGCATCGGAACCGCTGCTCGTAAAGCTAAACTTGCCCTTCTCGATCGTCTTCATAATGGACGCGGAGGCATCCTCGGAGAACTGGTCGTCGATGGCAAACGAGACGCCGCGGCCCGAGAACTCGATGGCCTCGATCTTCTTGTGCTTGAGCGAGACGATGGCAACAGCGGTAACCATACCGTCGTTGGCGAGCTTCTGACGATCGCGCAGGACGATGGGGTCGGTATCGCCGATACGCAGGCCGTCGACGTAGACGACGCCGGACTCGACGGGCGTACCGCGTTTGACGATACCGCCGCGCATCTCGAGCGTGTCGCCGTTATCGAGGATAAAGATGTGATCATCCTTGATGCCCATCTTGCGGGCCAGCTGGGCATGGGCACGCAGATGCACGGCCTCGCCGTGAACCGGCATAAAGTAGGTGGGCTTGGCCATGGCCATCAGTAGCTTGAGTTCCTCCTGGCTACCGTGACCGGAGACGTGAACGAGAGCGCGGTTCTTATCCCACACGTCGCAGCCGAGCTTGGCTAGGCTGTTGACGACCTGCTGGACGGCTTTCTCGTTACCGGGGACCGGCGTTGCCGAGAGGATAACGGTATCGCCCTCGTGGATGGAGAGCGTCTTGTGCTCTCCGTTGGCCATGCGGGACAGGGCCGACAGCGGCTCGCCCTGCGAACCGGTGCACATGACGACGATCTTGTCGTCGGGCAGGTTATCGATGTCAAAGGCATCGATGATATCGGCGTCGTCGATGTTGAGGTAGCCAAGCTCGCGCGCCACGCGGGTGTTAGTGAGCATGGAGCGACCGGTCACAACGACCTTACGGCCGCACTTGCGGGCGGCATCGCAGATCTGCTGCAGACGATGGATGTGGCTCGAGAACGACGCGACGAACACGCGACCCGGCGCGTTCTTGATGGCGTGCAGCAGGTTGGGGCCGACTTCGGCCTCGGACTTGGTAAAGCCCGGAACCGTGGCGTTGGTGGAGTCGGAAAGCAGCAGGTCGATGCCCTGCTTGGCAAAGCGGCTGATAGCGGCGTAGTCGGGCGTGACGCCGTCGATGGGCGTCTGGTCGAGCTTAAAGTCGCCGGTGTGCATAACGGTGCCCTGATTGGTGCGGATGAACACGCCCAGAGCGCCGGGGATGGAGTGCGTCATCGAAAAGAAATCGAGCGAGATGCCGCCGAGGTTGACATGGCTGCCGCCCTTGACCTCGCGGAACTTGGGTGCGCGGATGCGGAACTCAGAAAGCTTGCCCTCGATAAAGCCAAGCGTCAGCTTGCTCGAGAAGATGGGCACCTTATTGTTGAGGTCCTGCAGCAGATACGGAAGCGAACCGGTGTGGTCCTCGTGGCCGTGGGTGACGACGATACCGCGGAGCTTCTCCTCGTTCTCCAGAACATAGGTGTAGTCGGGAAGCACCAGATCAATACCGGGCTGGGAATCGTCGGGGAACATGAGGCCAGCGTCAACGAGCACCATGTCGTCGCCGCATTCGAAGACCGTCATGTTCTTGCCGATGCCGTCAAGGCCGCCGAGCGGAATGATCTTCAAGGGAGATGATTTTTTAGCTGCCATAGGTTAGTGTGGTTTCCTTTCTTCGAAACGGGTCTGGAACAACCGACGGGGCGCTTCTGGCAAACCGACCGCCGGGAACGTACAAACATGCATCGCAGAGTCGATGCAATAACCACAGTATGATACCCATTTGCACAACAACAGACCACCCATGCATCAAAGCCCCATCTGAACTGGTCCATCCCGCCGGTCAGGGCTCAGCGGCCCCGGCACGGGCTAAGTTTCCTGCTCTACAGTCCTGCTCACGACGGAGGCCACATTAAGTGGCCTCCTGTTCGTGCGGAACTCGCGATAAACTTCATCAGTGCCCGCCCCACGGGAAACCTGCCAAAAAGAGACAGGTTTATTTTGGTCGGTTTTATCTGGGAAGATGCTGCTGCGGCTATCTACAGATCTGAAATCTGACTACTGAATAGACTGTCTAACTAAATAGCGAGCGGCACTAACCAGCCCTTTTGCTTGCGCCCGGGAGGGGCGCATATGAAGTTTATCGCGAGTTCCGCACGCAAAGGAAAGCACTTAATGTGCTTTCCGTCTTGCGCAGGACTGTAGAGCAGGAAACTTCATATGCGGCCCTCCCGGGCGCAAGCAAAAGGGCGACCCCTGTCCGGAGTCGCCCTTGTTGAGCTGCTTATGTTTAGCTGTTACTCGGCGTCGTGGTGACGGCGGGGCTTGCGGCCTCCGTTGTCGCCGGGACGGCGCGGACGGTCGCTGCGCTCGGAGCGCTCGCGACGCGGACGCTCACGGCGCTGGAAGTGCTCGCCGTCGCCCTCGGAGGCACCCTCGGCGCGAGCCGGGGCCTCGGGCTTGTCAAGGCGATCGAGCGAGATCTTACCGCGATCGTCGACCTCGATGACGACGACCTTGACCTCGTCGCCCACGTTGAGGACGTCCTCGACCTTCTCCACGCGGCCCTTGGCAACGCGGGAGATGTGCAGCAGGCCGTCCTTGCCGGGCAGCAGATTCACGAACGCGCCGAAGGGCTGGATGGAAACCACGCGACCGGTGTACTCCTCGCCCGGCTCGGGAACCTTGATGATGAGCTTGATGCGCTCGACAGCCTGGTCGACGGACTCGCCGGTGCCGCCGACAAAGACGGTGCCGTCCTCCTGGATGTCGACCGAGGCGCCGGTCTCGTCCTGGATGCCGCGGATGACCTTGCCGCCGGAACCGATGACGTCGCGAATCTTGTCGGTCGGAACCTGGATGGAAACGATGCGCGGAGCGGTGCTGCGCGTAGTGTGGCGCGGCTCGGGGATCACATCGAGCATCTTCTGCAGGATGAAGGCGCGACCCTCCTTGGCCTGCTGCAGGGCGCGGGCCAGGATGTCGAAGGTAAGGCCGGTGGCCTTGTTGTCCATCTGCAGGGCGGTGATGCCCTCGGTGGTGCCGGTGACCTTAAAGTCCATGTCGCCCAGGAAGTCCTCGAGACCCTGGATGTCGGACAGGACCACGGTCTTGCCCTCCTCCTGGATCAGGCCCATGGCGATACCGGAGACCGGGCGCTTAATGGGCACGCCGCCGTCCATAAGGGCGAGCGTGGAGCCGCAGGTCGAAGCCATCGAAGAGGAACCGTTGGACTCCATGACCTCGGAGACGACGCGGATGGCATAAGGGAACTCGTTCTCGTCGGGGAGCACCGGAAGCAGGGCGCGCTCGGCCAGGTTGCCATGGCCGATCTCGCGGCGCTTGGGGCTGCCCATGCGGCCGGTCTCGCCGGTGCAGAACGGCGGGAAGTTGTAGTGGTGCATGTAGCGCTTGCCCTCGGTGGGCTCAATGGTATCCAGACGCTGGCCCTCGTTGAGCATACCGAGTGACAGGACGGAGAGCACCTGGGTCTGGCCGCGCTGGAACAGGCCGGAGCCGTGAACGAGCGGCAGGTAGTTATCCTTCACCATGATGGGGCGAATCTCGTCGGCGGCACGGCCGTCGACGCGCTCGCCGGTCTCGACGACCATGGTGCGCATGGCCTTCTTCTCAAGCTTCTTGAGCGCCACGGGGATCTCGCGCTCCCAAGCGGCCTGCTCCTCCTCGGTGAACTCGGCGCGGATGGACTCCTTCAGAGCCTCGACCTTACCGATACGGGAAAGCTTGTCGGCATCGCGAAGGGCGGCTGCCATCTCGTCGTAGTGGGCGAAGATGCGCTCCTGGACCTCCTCGACGGGCTGATCGAGCGGGTACTCCTTCTTGACGATGGCACCGTTGACCTGCTCCCACTCGGCAACGAACTCGTCCTGAGCCTGGCAGAAGGCAGCAAGGGCCTCCTGGCCAAACTTCATGGCGGCGAGCATGTCGTCCTCGGAGATCTCCTCGGCGCCGGCCTCGACCATCGAGATGAAGTCGGCAGAGCCGCCCAGCTCCAGGTCCAGATCGGAGTTCTCGCGCTCCTCGTAGGTGGGGTTGACGATAAACTCGCCGGTCTCCACGTTGCGGCCGATGCGCACGCAGGCAAGCGGACCCTCGAAGGGCACGCCGCCGAGCGTCATGGCCAGGGAAGCACCCATGACGTTGATGACATCGAAGGGATTGACCTGGTCGGCGACGAGCGAGGTAGCGACGATGTGCACCTCGTTGCGGAAGCCGTCCGGGAAGCTCGGGCGAATCGGACGGTCGATCATGCGCGCGGTGAGCGTGGCCTTCTCGCTGGGACGGCCCTCACGCTTGAGGTAGCCACCCGGGATGCGGCCGGCGGCGTACATCTTCTCGTTGAAGTCGACGGTCAGCGGGAAGAAGTCGTAGTTCTTACGCTCCTTGGAGACGACCACGGTGTCGAGCATCGTGGTGTCGCCCTGCTTGACCAGGCAGGCGCCGGTGGCCTGCTTGGCAAGCTCGCCCGACTCAAAGGTGTAGGTCTTGCCGTACAGCTCAAAGGTCTTGGATACGAGTGTCATTGTTCTCCTTAACCCCGCAGACCCCTTGTCTGCGGGCTTCTCATGTGACGCGGGCCCCCTGCCCCCGCCACGCTTCAGAGCGTGATTGTTCGCGCCCTTACACAAAAAGAGCGCCCCGCTGCGCAGGACGCTCTTAGCATGTACAAATCCTACTGGATGTTGTCGCGGATGCCCAGAGCCTTGATGAGCTCACGGTACTCGACGATGTCGTTCTTCTTGATGTAGGAGAGAAGACGACGACGACGGCCGACGAGCATGAGCAGGCCACGACGGGTGTGGAAGTCCTTCTGGTGGGACTTCATGTGCTCGGTCAGCTCCTTGATGCGCTCGGACAGGATGGCGACCTGAACCTTGGGGTTGCCGGTGTCGACCGGGGTGTTACCGAACTGGGCAGTCAGCTCCGCCTTGCGCTCTTTGGAAACAGTCATTGTTTCACCTTTCGTTTTGCGTCGCCCACGGGCGACTCGATTCGCCTCGGACTGGGAAGCCGCCGGTGGAGCGAACAACCAAGGTCGAGGTACCAACAGGTCGGTATGTTACCACAAGCAGCCCGCGCCTGCGCATCATCACCGACCCAACATGAATTCCATCGCGCGGAGGCGCTGATCGGTGTGCGTCGCAGCCCAAACATGCGAAAGCCCGAGCAGGAATGCCGCCGTATGCGGGTCGATTCGCTCGGCCATGAGCGCATCGAAGGTCATGGACATGAGGGCGCGCAGCCATGCGGTCTCACCGGTCGACACCAGTTCGGCACCTGGAACGCTCGACGCGCACGACCCGCACATGAGACCGCCCGCCTGGGCTGAAAAATACGACAGCATGGGGTCTCCGCACAGCACGCAGGCCGAAAAATCGGGTCGATAGCCAACGTGCGACAGCAGCTTAAAGACATATGCCGCCACAAGTAGATCCATGTGCGCTGTGTCGAGCCCGCTGCCCGCCAGGGCAAGCGCTCGCTGCGTGATGGCAAAGGTAAACGGGTCCTCAGCGTCCTCGAACGAGCATACGCGCGCGACCTCGGCGATCGCGCTTGCGGCGCAGGTCGTCTCGTAATCGGGCGTAGCGCTGAGCGGCGCCTCCATAAGCTCGGCCTGGGAAACCACGTCGAGCGACCGTCCATGCGCGAGCAGCATATCGACGGTACAGAACAGCTCGCAGCGCGCAGCCAGGCGCCCACCGGGTTTGCGGGCGCCCTTTGCCACGGCACGAACCTGCCGACCCCGCTCGTCAAGCATCGTCAGGATCAGGTCCGTCTCTTTAAGCTTCGTCTTGTCGAGGACGAGCACCTTGGTGCGATATGTCCGGGAGCCTGCCATGCGCGCCGCGCGTCCTTAGTCCTCGGCGTTGTAGCCAAAGCGGCGAATCTGGGCCTCGTCGTCACGCCAGCCGGCCTTGACCTTCACGTCCAGCTCCAAAAAGACCTGCGTGCCAAAGATACGCTCAAGATCGCGACGGGCGTCGATACCGATATGCTTGATCATCTCGCCGCCATTGCCGATGATGATGCCCTTTTGGCCCTCGCGCTCGACGTAAATGGTGGCGTGCACGCGCAGTACCTTCTTGGTCTGCTCGAGTGCATCGCAGATCACGCCAACGGAGTGCGGGATCTCATCACGGGTGCGGCGCAAAACCTTCTCGCGCACAAACTCGGCAACGAGCGTTTCGTCGGAAGCGTCGGTACCCATATCCTCGGGGAACCAACGCGGACCCTCGGGCAAAAAGTGCGCAACGGTCTCGATAAAGGCATCGACGTTGAAGTTCTTGACCGACGACGTCACGATCTCGTCGTCATATTCCATGAGCTCGTGGGCTGCCTTGAGCTGCTCCATGACCTGTGCGGGGTCGGCCTCATCGGCCTTAGTGAGCACCAGGACCTTCTTGCAACGGGCGCATCTGACGCGCTCGGCAACCCAGGCGTCTCCCCTGCCGATCGGTTTGGTGGCATCAATCAAAAACGCGACGACATCAACATCGTTCAGCTCGAACAGCGCGCTCTTGTTGAGCTCGGATCCCAGGCCGTCCTTGGGCTTATGAATACCCGGGGTATCGACAAAGACCAGCTGGTAGCCGGGACGGTTGACGACGGCGCGCATGCGGCGGCGGGTCGTCTGGGCCACCGGCGAGGTGATGGCGACCTTTTTGCCATAGCAGGCGTTGAGCAGCGTAGACTTGCCGGCGTTGGGACGACCGACCAGGGCCACAAAGCCGCTGCGGAAACCGGGCTCCACGTCGCCAAAGCCCGCGAGGTTGTCGTCCTCGTCGCACAGGGCGTCGAGCTCCTCATCGCTCATGCCCTCAAACGGGTCGAACTCCTCGACTTCCTCGAGCTCCTCGGTATCCACCGCGTCCAGGGACTCGTCGTCCAAAATCTCATCGGCAGACTGCATATTGTCGGACATGGGAATCCCTTTCTAAATAAAGCCGAGCGCGTGGGCAAATACCAGCACGCCCACAATTGCGGCGGTGATGGAAAGAATGTAAACAGAGGCGGCGGCGATGTCCTTCGCACGCTTGGCCAGCGGATGGAGCTCCTGGGTCGCTAGGTCGACGATAGCCTCCATAGCGGTGTTGCACAGCTCGCCGTGAATCACCAGGCCACAACAGATGATAATCGTGGCCCACTCGGCAATGTCGAGGCCCACGATACAGCCGGCAATGACGGTGCACACGCCCGCCACGAGCATGACCTTGATGTTGCGCTCGGTCTTGACGGCGGTAACGAAGCCCTCCATGGCGTAGGAAAACGACTTTAAGAAGGACGGATGGTCCTTGTTCGATCCGGGAATCATAGACGGCTCCTAGTCGTGGGCGTGGTTGGTGATGGGGCCGACGTGGACTAGCTTGGGGTCCTCGCCGCGCTCGAACGCCAGATCGCGCAGGATGGCGTCCTCGCGGGCCTCCATGACCTCGGCCTCGTCGTCCTCGATATGGTCATAGCCCAGCAAGTGCAGCATGCCGTGTACGAGCATCAGACGACACTCGTCAGCGGAGCTATTGCCAAAACCGGGGGCCTGACGGGCAATAACCTGCGGGGCCAAGATGATATCGCCGAGCTCGAGCGTCTCGTCGGCGGGAATATCCTCGTCAAAGGCCGAGTCGCATTCAAACGAGAGCACATCGGTGGTGCGGTCGATACCGCGCCACTCGTGGTTGAGCTCGTGCATCTCGTCCTCGTCGACATACGAAAGGGAAATCTCGACTTCACGCTCAACGCCCTCGGCGGCAAGCACAACCTCGCAGATGTGCTCCACCTCCTGGGCATCGAGCAGCGTATCGAGCTCGGCATCGTTGCTGATCAATACACTCAACGGGACTCCTTTCGGTCGCGCGGGCGCTGCTCGCGCACGTCATCATAAGCATCGTATGCCTCGACGATACGTCCCACCAAGGCATGGCGCACCACGTCGGCACGCTCGAGGTGCGAAAATGCGACATCGTCGACACGGCCCAAAATCTGCTCAACGTCAGCAAGACCGCCGCGACGACCAACCAGGTCGCGCTGACTCAGGTCGCCGGTAATCACAAACTTGGAGTTGAAGCCCAGGCGCGTCAGGAACATCTTCATCTGCTCGGGCGTGGTATTTTGCGCCTCGTCGAGTACCACGAAAGCATCGCTCAGCGTGCGGCCGCGCATGTAGGCAAGCGGGGCGATCTCGATCACGCCGCGCTCCATAAGCTCATCGGTTCGCTCGCGATCCATCATGTCAAAAAGGGCGTCGTAGAGCGGACGCATGTAGGGATCGATCTTTTCCTCAAGGGTACCGGGCAAAAAGCCCAGATTCTCCCCCGCCTCGACAACCGGACGCGTCAAGATCAGACGACCCACCTCGTGACGCTTGAGCGCGGCAACGGCGAGCGCCATGGCCAGATAGGTCTTACCGGTACCGGCAGGACCCAAGCCAAACGTGATGGTATGCGAGCGGATGGCATCCACATAGCGCTTTTGCCCGAGCGTCTTGGGGCGAATGACGCGGCCGCGATACGAAAGCAGCACGTCATCGCGAAGCGACGTAGTCTCGTGCTCACCGTCGCGTAAGACGGCCAGACAGCGAGAAACATCGTCGGCAGACAGCGTGCGCCCGGCGGCCGCCTCGCGAAAAGCATGCTCGAAAAAGCGCGCCACGAGTTCGACCTCGTTCGGGTCGCCGCTCACGGAGATGCTATCGCCACGGGCGACCACATGAGCGCGAACCAAGCTCTCGAGCGCACGAAGGACGCCGTCGCCGGCGCCCAAAACGCGCGAGGGATCAATCCCCTCGGGAACGGTAAGTCTAATCTTCGAGGCTTCCATGAACCTCCCTGCGCGCATGGACCAAGCCGGAATCATCGACTCCGATGATAGCAACATCGAGCAGGCACGGGGCTGTAAGTCCACAGGTATCGTCAAGACGGGCATGATGGAACGAACCGAGCGTCAGGTTGTCGCCGTACTCGAGGACGGCACGCTCGACCGTGCCCACACGACGACGAGCGTCGGCAATAGCGAGTTCCTGTGCGGCGGCCCGCATACGGCGGCTGCGCTCGGCCATAACCTCGGGCGGTACCTGATCAGGCATATCGGCAGCAAGGGTACCGGGACGCTTGCTATAGCGGAACACGTGCATACGCGAGAAACCCACACGACGGCACAGCGCCAGCGACTCCTCGAACTCCTCGTCCGTCTCACCAGGAAAACCGACGATGACATCGCACGAAAGAGACGCCTGGGGCAAGTTGGCGCGAATCATACGCACCGTGTCCTCAAAGGCCTCGGCGCTATAGGGACGACCCATGCGATGCAGGGTCGCCGTGCAGCCGGACTGCACGGGCAGGTGCAAAAACGGGGCGATACGCTGCGGATAGCGTGCCATAACCTTAAGCAGGCGCTCAGAGATATCCATGGGCTCGACCGAGGAAATGCGCACATGCGGAATAGACGTGCGCTCCATGATGGCCTCGAGCAGCTCATCGATTTCGACATGCTCGTCGGTCGCGCTCTTGCCATCGTAGGCACCCAGGTTCACACCGGTCAGCACGACCTCGGGCACGCCGGCCTCCTGGGCCTCGCGAACTTGCTCGAGCACGGACTCGACGGGCACGGAGCGCTCGGGGCCACGTGCCTTCCACACAATGCAATAGGTGCAGCGGTGGTTGCAGCCGTCCTGAATCTTCACGCCCAGGCGAGAGCGACCGAGCGCATCGACCACCTCGCCATCGCTGCAGGCGGGAACGCTATCGGACTCAACGCCCAGCACCTCGCAGACACGTTCGGCGACATCGATCTTGGACGGCTCGGCGATCACGCGATCCGAAAGCTCCAACAACTCCTCAGGATGCAAATTGACCACGCAACCGGTCACGAGCACATAGGGCTCGTTTGGATGGGACAGCGCATGACGGACGGCCTTACGGGTCTTGGCCTCGGCCTCGCCCGTAACGGCACAGGTGTTAATGACGATCAGATCGGCATCCTGGGGCTCCACCATAGCAAAGCCCAGGCGCATAAGATCGGCAGTGATACGGTCAGACTCAACCCGGTTGACACGGCAACCGAGGTTGACGACGGAAATATGGGGTGCGAGCACGCGGGCTCCTTAATCGAGGATATCGTCGAGGGCGCTCTTGATACGGTCGGTCACCGACTTCTTACCGGAAGCGACGTCATCGCCCATATCATCGGCAAAAGCACGGAGCAGCTCGCGCTGCTTATTGGAAAGATTGGTGGGAACGACCACGCGCAGTTGCACGATCAGGCGGCCACGCGAACCGCCACCGCCAATGCGCGGCATGCCGTAATTATTGACGTTCACGGTGTCGCCGTACTGGGCGCCGGCGGGAACCGTCACCTTAACGACCTCGTCGGGCATAATGCCCTCGACCTCAATCTCGCAGCCGAGCGCAGCCTGCGCAATCGAGATATCGCTCACCAGGTACAGGTCGTCACCGTTGCGCTTAAAGCGCTCATGGTCGGCAACGCGCACGTTGACAATCAGGTCACCCGAGGGTTCGCCGCGAAGGCCGGCCTCGCCAAAGCCGCTCACGCGCAGCTGGCGACCGGTCGAAACGCCGGCGGGAATATCGATGTCGATCTTTTCATGCGAAGGCGTGCGGCCCTGACCGTCGCAGGTCTCGCAGGGATGGTCGATAACCGTGCCCTCGCCATGGCAGTCGGGGCAAGGCGAGGAAGACTGAACCTGGCCCAGGAACGAGCGCTGGACCGTCGTGACGTAGCCTGTACCGTGACAGCGGCCGCACTGCTTTTCCTGTGCGCCCTCTGCCCTACCGGTGCCATTGCAGTCCTCGCAAGGAGCAAGGCGGTCATAGCTGATCGTCTTTTTGCAGCCGAGCGCCGCCTCCTCGAGCGTCACCGAAAGCGAGATGGCCATGTCGCGACCGCGACGACGCTCACGACGGTTGCGGGCGCCACCGCCGGCACCGCCGCCAAAGAACGAGGAGAACAAGTCGTCCATGCCCATGCCACCAAAGATATCGTTGATATCGACGTAGCCCGAACCACCAGGGCCGTCGGCAGTGCCGTAACGGTCGTAGTTAGCACGCTTCTGCTCATCGGAAAGAACGGAATAGGCCTCGTTGAGCTCCTTGAACTTGGCCTCGGCCTCGGGGTCGTCCGAAACATCCGGATGTACGGTACGGGCCTTCTTTAGAAACGCACGCTTGATCGTCCGCGCGTCGGCATCCCTGTCGACGCCAAGCACCTCGTAGTAATCCCTATTTTCCGACACGACCGAATCCTTCCGACTTTCATTATAGTCACAGTGCGTCCTATACCCAAGCTGGGCCGACCGCAAACAGAGGGTTTGATGTTATTGCATTTGGTACGGCGAAAGCATGGCCCGTTGCGAGCAGCTCGCGAACCAAACCGACACGAGCGCGAACATGAAGCCGTTGGCAAAACCGTTGGCAAACTGCATCGCGCCGCGCTTCCACCACAGCAGACTGCGATGAAGCACGCCGTCCGAAAGCACCATGAACAGGCCCATGGTAAACGGAATAAAGCACATCACGGCAAAGGCCGAGAACACGCCCGAAATGGCCGAGAGTACCAAAAACGGCGCCACGATGCCCATCAGGTAAAAACCGGTACGAGCTTTGCCTTCCAAGCGCTCGGCCTCAACATGGGCGCGGCCGACCAGGTCGCCGCCCGCGGCACCGTTGGTGCCAGCATGACCCATGCCGCTAATGCGGACCTCGTCGCCATCGTGCGTGCCGGCGGGAAACTCAATCGTCTGCTCGGAGGTTACGCGAGTACGACCGCTGCCACCGCAATCGGGGCAGGGGTCGGCCACGACCTTACCGGAACCGCCGCACTCGGGGCAGACCGACTGGAACGTGCCCGCACCAAACAGGAAGGACAGGTCGACGTCGATGTGGCCGCGGCCGCCACAGCTTGGGCAGGTATGGGCATGCTCGGAGGAGACAGAACCCGAGCCGCCGCAGTGACCACAGGTATCGAAGCGCGTATAGCGGACGGTCTTGCGGGCACCGCCCTTGGCCTCCTTGGCGTCCAGTTTGATATCGACGACCACGTTGGCGCCGTTCTCGGGATTGTAGGCAGCCTGGCCGCGACGCTGCTGGCCCCAAGCGCCACCAAAGGGAAAGCCGCCCTCAAAGGGATTGCCATAGCCCGTGTTGCCGGCGTAGCCGCCACCATAGGGCGAAGCTGTAGGAGCACCGGCAAAGGGATTGCCAGAACGCATGGCGTCATAGCGCGCACGTTTTTGCTCATCCGAAAGCACGGCGTAGGCCTCGGAAACCTCTTTAAACTTTTCCTCGGCATCCGGCTCTTTGTTGACGTCCGGATGGAGCTTGCGAGCCTTTTGCTGGAAGGCCTTCTGTATATCACGCGAGGTAGCGTCCTTGGAGACACCCAGAATCTCGTAATAATCTTTTTCGTTCATCGTCGCCATGCGCGGCAACCTCCTGCTCACAGCAGCGTATATATTCCGGTAATTCTACCCGAGCGGCCTAAGCTAGATCCCAAAACAGCTCGAACAGAACATTTCCATCGAGCCAGCCCAGGTGTGTCGGCGCCAGACGAGCTCGAACATGGCCCGCGACGACATCTGCCGAAGTGAAGGGTCCCCCATGGACCCCGAACGTCTCGGGCACCCAAGTGGCAAGACCCAATTCGAGCGCGCGATCGCAAGCAGCTGTCAGCTCATCGGCCGGGATGACACGAGCCACGCGAACCAACAGGTCGGACGCAACACCGCGCGTCATGCGACAAGCGAGCATCAGGTCTTCGGCCGCAGCCTCGCGCTGCGACAGATATTCGGCCTCGAACGTCGTCGCGTCGTCGTCACGTTGCACCAGACGCACGCGGTACGCATCGCCTCGAGAAGACGCGCCGGGGAACAAACCTGCAAGACGGTCGAAATCCGCGGCGTCGAGCATGCCCGCGGCAGAACGACCCAGGCCCAGGTAGCCCCGTCCGGTCCAGTAGGCAATGTTATGGGCGCACTCATGGCCGTCGAGTGCGTAGCTCGCCACCTCATACGGGTGATAGCCGGCGGCACCCAGGAGCTCGCGTGCCACGTCCATGCAGGCGGCCTGAAAATCCTCATCAGGCTCGAGCGACTCGTCGCGGCACGCCATGCGATAAAGGGGCGTCCCCTCCTCGAGCGTGAGCGGGTAGACCGACACATGATGCGGAGCCGCCGCCAGCACGCCATCGAGCGTGCGCTTCCAACTCGCTGCGGTCTGCCCGGGAAGTCCGCACATGAGGTCGCACGACACATCGAGGCCAGCGTCCTTCACCGTCGCGATGGCGGCGAGCGCCCGATCGGCATCGTGAATACGGCCGATGGCAGTAAGTTCGGTGTTATCGAGCGTTTGCACGCCCAGAGAGACGCGTGTGACACCAACCTTGACAAGTGCAGTAGCGAGCTCGGCGGTCAGCGACTCGGGATTGGCCTCGCAGGTAAACTCAACGGGGGCGCACCACGCACGAATACGCCGCGCCAGCTCCACCAGGCGCTCCCCCGCCAGCGACGGCGTACCGCCGCCAACATAGACGGTGCGGATCTGGTCGAGGGCCCCAGCCTTACCAAAAGCATCGAGGCGCGCGTACAACTGCTCAAAATAGGAATCGAGCGCGGCATCCAAATCACACGAAGCAAAGCTGCGCGAGTCGAAGTCGCAGTAGCGGCACTTTTGGGCACAGAACGGCACGTGCACGTACAGCGCGGTAACGGCCACCCTTAAGCCTCCAGCGGATGAGGGGGCACCGATTCGCCGGCGGCAAGGGCAGCCTCACAGGCCACCACATCATGCTCGATCTCATCGACCAGCGCCATAAACTCCTCATACGTGGAGCAGCGCACCACCTGCGCGCGCCAGGCTGCAGCATGGGGCATGCCTTTTAAGTACCAGCTTGCGTACGTGCGGGCACGCGACATGAGCGGCAGGAGCTCATGCGTCAGCGTTAGGTGCTCACGCAGGGCGTCCAGGCGCTCAACGGAGCTGCGAGCCGGCACCGGTATGCCATCGAGTGCAAGGGCGCGAGCATCGCCAAACACCCACGGGTTCCCATAGATACCGCGCGCAATAAACACCGCGCTGGCACCCGAGCCCTGCAGATGCTCCGCGGCATCCTCGGCCGAGAACACATCGCCCGAACCAATCACGGGAATCTCAACGGCGTCGGCAACCTCATCGACGACCGACCAATCGGCCTGGCCCGTATAGAGCTGCGTGGCGCAGCGGCCATGCACCGCCACCGCGGCGGCACCGGCGCCTTCGAGCATCTGGGCAAATGTCGCGGCATTACGGTCCTCGGCATAAAAGCCCTTACGGATCTTTACGGTCACGGGTACATGCGCCGCGCCCACCGCCGCCTCGACGATCTTCTCGGCCAAATCGGGCGTGCGCATGAGCGCCGAGCCCTCGCCCTTGGTAACAACCTTGCGGGCGGGGCATGCCATATTGATATCGATGAGCGACAGGCGAACGCCAACGCGCTCCTCGACGGCAGCGACGGCGCTCGCAAACTGATCGGGCTTGGAGCCAAAGAGTTGCACGCAAATCTGCTGCTCCTCGTCGGCCGGTAGCACCAGGCGCCAGGTCTTGTTGCCGGCATAGGCAAGGCCCGCCACGCTCACCATCTCGCTGTAGGCAAGGTTGGCACCGCGACGGCGGCACATGATGCGGTAGGCAGGGTCGGTCACGCCCGCCATGGGAGCCATAAGGAACGGCTGCTCGGCATAGGCGCCCAGCAGCCGCTTGCTGCATTCAGAAAGCGCCATAGACCTACTCGTCCACCTTGAGGATCGCCATAAAGGCCTCCTGCGGGACCTCGACCGATCCGATGGCCTTCATGCGCTTCTTGCCCTCTTTCTGCTTCTCGAGCAGCTTGCGCTTACGCGAGATATCGCCGCCGTAGCACTTAGCAAGCACGTCCTTGCGACGCGCCTTGACGGTGGAGCGGGCAATGATCTTATTGCCGATAGCACCCTGGATGGGCACCTCGAACAGCTGACGCGGGATGATCTCCTTAAGCTTGTCGCACAGACCGCGGGCCAGACCATAGGCCTTGTCCTTGTGGACGATAAACGACAGCGCGTCCACCTCGTCGCCCGAAAGCAAGATATCGAGCTTGACGAGCTCGGAGGGACGATACTCGTTGAACTCGTAGTCGAGCGAGGCATAGCCCTTGGTACGGCTCTTGAGCTGGTCAAAGAAGTCCAAGATGAGCTCGGCGAGCGGCATATCAAAGCGCATCTCGACCGACTTGCTCGTGAGATGAATCATGTCGGTAGTAATGCCGCGGTGCTCGATAGCGAGCTGCATGACGGCACCCGTATACTCGGGCGGGCAGATAATCTTGGCCTTGAGGTAGGGTTCCTCGATACGCTCGATGCGCGTAGCCTCGGGCAGATCCTGCGGGCTGCGGACATCAATCATCTCGCCGTCAGTCTTGTAGACGTGATAGTCCACCGAGGGGCTCGTGGCAATGAGGTCAAGATTGAACTCGCGCTCCAGGCGCTCCTTGACGACCTCCATATGCAGCAGGCCCAAGAAGCCCACGCGGAAGCCAAAGCCGAGCGCCACCGAGGTCTCGGGCTCCCACACCAACGACGGGTCGTTGACGTGCAGCTTATCGAGCGCGTCACGCAGGTTCTCGTAGTCCTTGTTATCGATCGGGAACAGGCCCGTATAGACCATGGGCTTGGCCTCGCGGTAGCCGGGAAGCGGCTCGGGGCAGGGATTCGACGCCCACGTGAGGGTATCGCCCACGCGAACGGCCTCGGGGTCCTTCAGGCCCGTGACCACGTATCCGACCTCGCCGACCGTGAGCGCGTCGACCGGGGTCTCGGCGGGACGCTTGACGCCCACGCCATCGACCAAAAAGTCGCCCTTTGCCTGCATCATGCGCAGGGTATCGCCCTTTTTGATGGAGCCGTCAAAGATGCGCACCGTGGCGACGACGCCACGATACTCGTCGAAGTACGAATCCAGAATGAGTGCCTTGAGCGGCGCGTTCGCATCGCCCTTGGGCGGAGAGATCAAAAAGACAATGGACTCCAACAGATCGTGGATGCCCTCGCCGGTCTTGCCCGAGACGCACACGGCATCATCGGCAGGGATCGCCAGGTCATCCTCGATCTCGGTCTTAACCTCGTCGGGATGGGCCGAGGGCAGGTCGATCTTGTTGATGGCCGGCACAATGTCCAGATTGGCGTTCATGGCGAGCGTCGCGTTGGAGACGGTCTGCGCCTCGACGCCCTGCGTGGCGTCGACAACGAGCACCGCGCCCTCACAGGCTGCCAGCGAGCGCGAGACCTCATAGGTAAAGTCCACGTGGCCCGGCGTATCGATCAGATTGAACTGATACGTCTCGCCATCGTCGGCGTCATAGGACACGCGAACGGCATTGGACTTGATCGTGATGCCGCGCTCGCGCTCGATATCCATGGTGTCGAGCAGCTGCGACTCCATGTCGCGTTCGTCGACGGTATGGGTGAGCTCGAGGATGCGATCGCTGATCGTGGACTTGCCATGGTCGATGTGCGCAACGATTGAGAAGTTGCGGATGTGGGAAATGTCAATTGAAGTATTCATGCGGACTATCTTACCCGAGCGGTACAAAAAATGGAGCCTGTTCCATAAAACAGGCTCCATTTATGCGCGTAATCTGTGTGGTGTGAAATTTACAACTTAGGCGTTGATGCTGTTCACGAGCTTGGCAAGACCGGACTTGCGGTTGGAAGCCTGGTTCTTGTGGATAACATGCTTGGCGGCAGCCATGTCGAGACGCTTGGTGACGGTCTTGAGGGCAGCCTGGGCCTTCTCGGCGTCGCCCTCGGCGACGGCGGACTGGACGTGCTTGGTCAGCGTCTTGAGCTCGGACTTGACAGCCTTGTTACGCATGCGAGCTGCCTCATTGGTGCGGATACGCTTCTTCTGAGACTTGATGTTTGCCACTTCTGGAGTTCCTTTCGAGTTCCTTGCAAAAAATGTATGACACCTCTGAGACACGGTGAGGTCATGCAAGCGCCTACTATAGCACGCTCCCCCTCAAAGGGATAGAACGAATTTGTCAAATAGGCAGGTATCATCACGATTTTCTCAAGATGTTCGTAATCCAGAGCAAAAGCGCGGCCTCAGAATCGGCCGAACCCTTGAGCGCGAGCTCTACATCGACCGCCCCCTCGAGCGCCGCGACGAGCTCTGCCATCGAAAAGCGACGTGCCCAGGTCAAGTGATTCTTGACCTGCCAGGACTGGAGCTTGAGCGTTGCGGCCAGCTCACGACCCTGTCCGCGCGCATCGAGCGCCTTGGCGACGATAAGCTCGCGGATGCGGCCGCACAGCAACGTGTAAGTCCACACGTAGCTCTTGGCGGGCAATAGATTGAAAAGCTCGAGCGAGCGTCGCATGTCACGTGCCGAGACCGCATTGAGAAAGTCCCAGGGCTGAACCTCGGCCGTACGTACAATCCAGCGCTCAACGTCGGCAAGCTCAATCTGGGGCGCCTCGACCATCTGGGCAAGCTTAGCCAAGTCGTTATCGAGCATGCGGGTGTTCTCGCCCGAGCGCGAAACGAGCTCTTCGGCGGCCGCCGTCGAGATCGACTTGCCGTGCTGCGTCGCCATCTGCTGCACGCGGCGCGGTAGCTCCCAGCGCTTGGTACCGGAGCAATCGATCACCGCCTTCTTGTCGATCTTGGCGATCGCCTTATACAGGCGCGTGTTCTTGGCAAGCGAGTCGGCGATGATGAGACAAACCGTCGTGGGGCTGGGACTCGCCAGATAGTCGACAAGCGGCTCGGAGATCGCTTTGGCGAGTTTTGAGCAGCCGTCAAGGATTACCAGGCGAAACTCGCTGCCCATGGGAAAGGTGTTGAGCGATCCGATAATCGACTCGATATCGGGGTCTTTGGTCATATCGCGCTCGTCGAGGTTGAACTCGACCATACCCGACTTTTCCAGACGCGCTTTCATACGCGAGACGGCGTGATCGCGCTTGACGCCGTCGGTACCGACGATCAGATATGCCGGCAACAGACTGGTTTCGGACATTGCGCTCCCCTCCCGCAGGCCTTCGTATTCGTTCCGTGCCATTCTAGCCCAGGGGCCCACCACACGCCAACGACGTCGTCACGGTCGCTGGCATCGCATCGCAAAGCCATTCGCAGTTGGCGTGACGGTAATGTCGCCGTGTTCGATAGTGCACGCGAACACACCGCCCGCTTCCTTAACGGCATCGATGCAGGCATCGGACGGATGGCCGTATCGATTCCCCTCGCCCGCACTCGCAAGGGAAAGCTCAGGCTTCAAGACGTCCAGCAACTCACCATCGACTGAAACCTTAGAGCCGTGATGCCCAAGTTTAAGTACATCGATTTCCCCCACCTCCTGCACGAATTCCCGTTCTTGGTCGAGCTCGGCATCACCGGTGAGGAGCATACGCAGGCCCCTGCCTTCCTGAACATAGGAGAGCAGCAGGACAAGCGAGTCCTCATTTCCCTCGCCATCCACGGACTCGAATGGCCACATCACGCGGGCGCAAAATGAGCCGATATCGACCGTATCCCCACGGCGCACCTGCCGATACTCAACGCCAGGTCGGTTCAATACCTCGGCAGGAGCATCCTCCAGCGCATCCGCCGCCACGGCAATCGTTCCAACCGAAAACTGTTCGAGCACGGCAGGCAGACCACCCCAGTGGTCCTCATCCCAATGCGTCACAAAGACGGCATCGATATGGTGCACGTTATTGCGAACCAACGCCGCCACCATGCGCTCGTCGAGCCCGCAGTCGACGAGTGCTACTGCGCCGCCCTGGCGGATAAGAATCGCATCGGCCTGGCCCACATCGAGCACCGTCACCGAAGGCGGAGCGAATCGATCCCAGTAGACGTACGGAATCGCAGCCAGGAGTACCAAGCATGCAAGCCCCACCGCCATAGGACGTGCACGGGGACGCGGCCACCAGACCAGCAGAACCGCCAGCAAACACGGCACTAGGTAAATCCACATGCTATCGGGCGGCAAACTCACGGATGCACCCGGCACGGCGGCAAACAGCTGCTCGAAGAACAGTGCGCAACGGGCGGCAATCATGGGCACAATGAGCGCCCAAGTCCGCAAAGGTGCCACGAGCGAAAAGGGAACCAGCACAATCGACACAGCAAGCAGTACGCTCACCACCGGACCGATGACCGCATTTGCCAGCGGAGCAATGAGCGATAACGTACCAAAGGCGGGAATGGTAATGGGAAGTGTCGCCAATTGCGAGCACAGCGTGGCGGAAAGCATGCTGGCGACGCCCGATGGCACACCCAGCTCACCCAAAGCGTAGGTCGCATAGGGGCAAAAGCACAGAATGGCTAAGACGCTGGCACATGAAAGCTGAAAGCCCATCTCGAACAGCACCGTCGGCCGCAGTAGCACAAAGATGGACATGGTTACGAAGAGTGCCGATTCGCCGTGCCGGCGACGCCCCGCGCCGTTTACGACAAGCGTCGCGAACACCATGCAGCACGCGCGCACGGCCGAAGGAGACGCGCCCGTAAAGGCAGCGTAGCCAACAAGCGATATCGCCAATATCGCCCGCTGAAGACCACGTGAGCACCGAGTCTTTTGCAATGCGCCCTCGATTACAAACCCCACGATAGCCAAATGGCTGCCCGAGACGGCGATAAGATGCGCCGTCCCCGTCACCGAAAACCAATCGCCCGCCGGCTGGGCGCGCGGCTCGGCCGAACGACCGCAGGCGACACCGGCTATGAGCGCACGCGCCGGGTCGGTCGCAGGCGCAATGGACGCAAGCAGCCCATTTCGCAGCCGAAGCAGCGGCCCCGGAGAGCCCTCATCGACCGGCACAATCCGAACGGCTTGAACCTTGCGTACCTCGCCTCGGAGCGCGCGCGATCGTCCAAACGCATCGTTCTCAAAACGTGAAACGCGACCGATAACACGCACGTGCGCCCCGACCTTGAGCTCGCGGTCACACGATAGGCGAACCGCTGCCAAGTTCTTACCGTCCGCGCGTGCCTCGCAGGTATAGGAATACACGTCGTCGTTTATGGATGGATCACCCTGCACGACAAACTCGAGGCTGCTTGCCGCTCGACCGTCGAGCGCCTTCGAGGCGCCTAGCGTGCCCACAGCCCACCACGCCGAGACGACCGCTCCCGCCACGAGACCGACGGACGCGGCATACAGCCACCGCTTCAAAGGGGCAAGCCGCGCACAAGATTGAGCCAGCACAACGAAGACCGCCGCCGCAACGGGAATGGCCCATAGCGGCCCGACCGCCGGCACCCGCTCCCTCAGCAGCGCATCAGCGGCCACGTTAAGCACCAAAGCGCAGCTCACGCACATGCCGGCACACAGGGCCATCGTCCACGGCATCAAGGGCCGCGGAGGCATCACATGCTCGCGCTCGGTCGCACTCATACGCAGATGCAATCTTTGATTTTGGCAAGCTTCTTCTCGCCGATTCCCGACACACGCATCAGATCGTCAACCGAGGCAAAAGCACCGTTCTTTGTACGCTCATCGATAATCGACTGTGCCATGGAGGGACCGATGCCCGAGAGCGTCTGCAGCTCTGCCGTGCTTGCCGTATTGATGTTGACTAGGCCCGTTGCGCCACTCACGCCCAATGATGCGGAAGCCCCACCATCAACACCGGCTTCCGCAATGGACGCCTGCTGCTCCCCTACCGTTGGAACGTGGATTTTTTGTCCATCAGTGACCTTAGATGCCCGATTGAGCTCCGTAACGTCTGCCTCGGGCGCCAGCCCGCCGGCGGCATCAATCGCCTGAGCCACCCGCGCGCCGTCCTTGAGGCGATATACACCGGGCGACACAACGGCGCCATCGACATCGACATAGACCTCTGCCGCGGCAGAAGCCTTAGTCGAAGAACCTTCGGATGTCTTTCCGCTCGAGGCATCACCGGATCCCGGCTCCATCAACGAGCCCGTACCGTCAGTGCGCTCAAACGACACACCGCCGGCACCGCCGCCAAGGTTCGCCATCGCCAAGCCGCTCGCCATCGCAATGACGACCAGTATCGCCATCACCACTGCCTTATGACCGAGCAGCTTGTCCGCCAAGCGGTCCATCCGTTTGACCCGTTCGTGTTGTTCGCGCTGCGCCATAGCAAAACCTCCCAACACCATCGTGTCAGGAAAGGAGCCCTGCAACAGCCACGCTCCAAAACCGGTTTTAGCGGTCAAACCAAAAACCGACCAAAACCTTGCACAAATCTGTCCATTTATTCAGGCACACGTCAGCAAATGAACACTTAGCCGCAAAATGCCCAGATAGCAAAAGACCGACGATGCAGGCGCATCGTCGGTCTATGCACAACATTACTCGTGATCTTGGTAAATCTCACGCGGAGCAAGCTCCGAATGTTTGCGTTTTAAGGTCTTAGGGGCCTTATACGTGTTGCTCTCGAAGTCGATGTACTCGGTCTGCTTGAGCAGGCGCTCGATCATCTCCTCGTGATCGAACAACTCCCAGGCCTCATGCACGGCATCGAGTTTAGCGTGCGTCTCGGGACGGCGCGGCATAAACAGCGTGCAGCAGTCGGGAGCGGCCTCAGTCGAGATATCGAACGTACCAATCTCCTCGGCGCGCGCGATGATCTCCTGCTTGTCCGAACCGATGAGAGGGCGGAACACGGGGATCTTCACGGCCTCGTTGACGGCCATGATGTTCTCAAGCGTTTGGGAGGCAACCTGCCCAAGCGATTCGCCCGTCACGATAGCCTTGGCGCCCTCGATGTGTGCAATGCGCTCGGCAACCGAATACATAATGCGGCGATACATGATCACGCGCAGGTTGCTGGGACAGGTCACCGAAATCTCGCGCTGGCAGTCGCCGAACGGCACAACATACAGACGGCCGATCTGGACACCCGGCTCAAGGGCGCGAATGATGTCCTGCACTAGATACTCGCTGGTATCTGGCGTCTGCGGACGACCGGAAAAATGCACCGGCACGCACACGGCTCCGCGTCGCGCGAGCATCCAGGTCGCCACCGGCGAGTCGATACCCGATGACAGCAGGGTCACGACCTTACCGGCAGAGCCCACCGGCAGACCGCCCACACCGCGCTCGGAGCGCGCGTACACATAAACGCTACCCTGAACAACCAGCACGTGAACCATCGCGTCGGGATCGTGCATTTGAACCTTTTTATCGGGGAACGCCTCGCACAGCACCTCGCCAACCTGTCGATTGATATCAATCGAGGTGAGCTCATAGTCGGTATTGGAGCGCTTGGCGTGCACCTTAAACGAATCGAAGGGGCCAAACTCACACAGCGCCTTCACGGCGGCGGCACAGTACTCCTGAGGGTCGCGATTGGTGTGATACGCCAAAGACACGCGAGCAACGCCGGGAACGGTGCGAATGACACGAGCCGCCTCGTCGGCCTGATGCTCGTTAAAGGTCACGAGGATATAACCGGAAATTCGAGACACGGCATTCACGGAAAAGGCGGCCAAGGCCGCCTTGATGTTATCCATGAGGATATGCTCAAAATGTGCGCGGTTCTTACCCTTAAGTCCAACCTCGTGATAGTGGACCAGGCAGACGCGAGCCGCCATTTAGGCTTCAGCAACCTTGTGGCCGAGCGCCTTCTCATAACGGGCCTCGTCGTAAGAGATGTCGCCGTCGATAATCTCATCCATAGCCATCGAAATGGTATCGGCACCGGAAAGCCCGATGGTGATGTCATCGACATCCTGGACGGCAAGCACGCGGTTGTGCTGGCCACGCAGCATGCTATTGATGTCGCAGGCGCGCTTGGAGGCAAGCGAAGCGAGCAGGAAGCGGTTGTGATCGGTCTTCTCCAGAAGATCGTCAATGCAAGGCTTTACAACGGACACGGACCTCAGATCCTTTCATGCATATCGAGAACGCGAACGAGCTCATCGGTCGCGCGGTCGAGATCGTCATTTACCACGACGTCGTCGTAGCGGTCGGCAAGGGCAAGCTCATCGGCGGCGTTTGCCATACGCAGCTCAATCGTCTCGGGCGTCTCGGTACCGCGACCGACTAGACGCTCGCGGAGTACCTCAAGCGAAGGCGGCTTGATAAAGATCAGCACGGCCTCGGGGAAATGCTCCTTCACCTGCAGGGCACCCTGGACATCGATCTCCAAGATGAGAGACGAACCAGAGGCGAGCTTGGACTGAACCTCGCTCACCAACGTGCCGTAGCAGTTACCGTGGACCTCGGCCCACTCAACAAACTCACCGTTTGCCACGCGGCGGTCGAACTCCTCACGCGTCAGGAAAAAGTAATTGACGCCATCGACCTCGCCTTTGCGTGGGGCTCGCGTGGTAGCCGAAACCGTCAGGCCCAGGTTAGAGCGACGCTCGCGCACACGAGTGACGAGCGTGCCCTTGCCCGCGCCTGACGGTCCAGAAATCACAAAGAGCTTGGAATCCTGAGCGCTCACTTATTTGGTCAGCTGCTCGAGGAGCTGCTCGCGCTGACGGACGCCAAGGCCCTGAACGCGACGGGTAGCGGAGATGCCGAGCTCCTCCATGATCTTGGCGGCCTTGGCCTTACCATAACCAGGGAGAGACTCGATGAGGGTGGAAACCTTCATGCGGGAAGCGATGGGGTCATCGGAGTTGAGCACGGACTCGAGGGACTTCTCGCCCTTCTTGATCTGCTCGCGAAGCTCAGCGCGGGCGTGACGTGCGGCAGCAGCCTTCTCAAGAGCCTGCTTGCGCTGCTCATCGGTAAGCTGAGGGAGTGCCATTCGTACCTCCAAATAGTTGGGTTATATCTGATTCAATAATTGGCATTTTAGCACGTAGAACGTACAAAATGCCCAATCGCGGCTCCATAGGTTAGACGATACCCGCAAAAAGTGCAATATACTGCGCCCAAAGTTAAGCCCCTGACCTGCGATTCCACACAAAGGATGGGAAAGTTTACGCAGGCACAGGGGCTATTTTGTGCTAATGAGACCCAAAAGTGGTGACTTAGGGGAATCTTTTACGCGACGTTTTCGACCAGCTCGGCGACGATGGCGTCAAAGGCGGCAACCGGATCGTCGGCACCAGTGATGGGACGGCCCACCACAATGTGGCTTGCGCCTCGCTCGATAGCCTGGGAAGGCGTCGCCACGCGAGACTGGTCGCCTAAGGCGGCACCCACCGGACGCACACCCGGAGTCACGATCAGGGCATCAGGACCCAGCAGCTCACGCATGTCGTGAGCCTCCATCGGCGAGCACACAATGCCATCGATGCCGTTGGCCTGAGCGAGCTTTGCCAGGCGGGCGGCCTCCTCGGCCACGGGCGACTCGACGCCGATCTCGCTCAAGGCATCCTGATTCATGCTCGTGAGCACGGTGATGGCGACGAGCTTGGCGCGGTCCTCGCGCGCCTCCTCGGCACCCTCGCGGCAGGCAGCGAGCATGGCGCCCGAACCCAAGCCGTGAACCGAGAGCAGGTCGGCACCGGCAAGCGAGGCCGAACGGGCGGCACCGCGAACCTGATGCGGAATATCATGGAACTTAAGGTCAAGGAAGACCTTAAAGCCCAGGTCCTTAAAGGTCTTGACGATCTCGGGGCCCTCAGCGTAATAGAGCGTCATACCAACCTTAAGCCAGGCGGCATGGCCCGAAAGCTCGTGGGCGAGCTCGAGCGCACGCTCACGATCGCAGTCGAGGGCGACGATTACGCGGTCGCGGGCATCGGTCTCTAGCATTCGAAAGCACCTACCAGCTCGTTGATGTCCTTTACGCCCTGGGACTCGGCCCAGGCCTCGAGCTCATGCGCGATCTTGAGCGAAGCGCACGGATCGACGAAGTTGGCCATGCCAACCGACACGCAGGTGGCACCGGCCAGGATAAACTCGGCCGCATCCTCGCCGGTCATGACACCGCCGACACCGTTGATGGGGATATCGACGGCCTGGGCAACCTCCCAGACCATGCGCACGGCGATGTGGTGGCACAGCGGGCCCGAAAGGCCGCCCTTGGGCTTGGCCACGCGGGACTTGCGGGTATGGACGTCGATGGCCATGCCCTGGATGGAGTTGATAACTGAAAGGCCGTCGGCACCGGCAGCCTCGAGGGCCCTGGCGATCTCGGCGACGTTGACCGGCGCCATCTTCACGAACAGCGGCTTATCGGTCACCTTACGGCAGGCAGCCATAACGGAAGAGGCGCCCTCGGGCGTGGAGCCCATGGCGGCACCGCCGGCGGCGATATTAGGGCAGCTCACGTTGATCTCGTAGCCGGCAGCCCAGGGGCACAGCTCGACATACATCTCGAGCGCGCGGACAAACTCCTCGACGGAGTGACCGGCGACCTGGCAGATGACCTGGCAACCGTCCTTGGAGAGCTGCTCGAGCCACGGACCAGACTCACGGGCAAAGGCAGCCACGCCAGGGTTCTGAAGGCCCACGGAGTTGATCATGCCGCCCGGGATCTCGGCCATGCGGGGCGCGGGGTTGCCGGGCCAGGGCTCGGCAGCGCAACCCTTGGTGGTGATGGCGCCCAGCTGGGAAACATCAAAGAAGTTCTGGAACTGCCAACCGTAGCCAAAGGTACCGGCTGCGGTGTTGATGGGGTTCTGCATCTTGACGCCGCCGAAATCGACGGCCATGTTCACGGTACCCACTAGAAGACCACCACCTTGGAAGCATCGAACACGGGGCCGCACATGCAAGCACCCTTCATACCGTCGACCGTCTCGACATTGCAGGTGTTGCAGGCGCCAAAGCCACAGCTCATCATGCGCTCGAGCGACACCTCGCAGTAGGCACCGGCCTCGGCGGCAGCGGCGGCGACCTTCTTCATCATGACGGCGGGACCGCAGCTGGCGACATAGTCGTAGCCGCCCTCGCCGAGCAGCTCGGCGGCAGGATCGGTGCAAAAACCGTGCGTGCCGAGCGAACCGTCGTCAGTGCAAACGTTGACCGTGTCGCACAGAGCGCGGAACTCATTGATGCCCACGGCCTTGGACGCGGTGCCAAAGCCCAGGCACACGTCGACGGCCACACCCTGCTCGGCAAGCATGCCGGCGAGGCACAGCACGGGCGGAACGCCGATGCCGCCCGCCACGAGCAGCGCCTTCCTGGTGCCCTCGGGTACCATCCAACCACGACCACCGGGGCCCAGCAGGTTAGAGGTGGAGCCAGGGCCCATCTGGGACAAACGACGGGTATCGTCGCCCACGACGGCGTACCACAGCTCGACGGTACCGGCCTGGGCGTCGGCGCGATAGAAGCTCAGGGGCACGCGAAGCAGCGAGGACGCATCGCCGGGCACGGCGATGTTCACAAACTGACCGGGCTTGAGCGCACTTGCAAGCTTGGGGGCCGAAATAACGAGCGAGAAGATGCCGTCGGCGATCTCCTGGTTCGAGACGACCTCGAAGTCGTGCATGCGTGCAGTGGAAGGTGTGGGCATAGACGCTCCAATCCCCCATGCGATTGCATGGTCAAAACGAACAGAAAGCGCGGCACCGCAAGGGCACCGCGCACAAAAGCGATAAGGCTATGCTAGCAGATGCAGCCGTCGGCGAGCGTCTGCTTACCGCCGACAAACACATCGGTGGCACGACCGGTGAGCGTGCGGCCGGCGAAACCGGAGTTCTCGGCGCGCGACTCGTAACCGTCCTCGCCGACCGTCCAGGTGGCGGACGCGTCGAACACGGTCAGGTCGGCAACGGAGCCCGCCTTGACCTGAACCTGGTCGAGGCCCAGGATCTCACGCGGCTTGATGGCCATGAGCTCGACCATGCGGCCCATGCTCATCTTACCCGTGTTGACCAGCTCGGTGAGCACGAGCGACAGCGAGGTCTCGAGACCGATCATGCCAAAGGGCGCAAGCTCGAACTCGCGGGCCTTCTCCCACGGGGTGTGGGGAGCGTGATCGGTGACGATAACGTCGACGGTGCCGTCGATGACGCCCTGACGGATGGCCTCGGCATCCTCCTCGGTACGCAGCGGCGGGTTGACCTTGAGCGAGGTGTTGTAGGTCTCGTCTAGATCGTTCTCGGTCAGGAACATGTGGTGCGGGGTGGCCTCGCAGGTAACCTGAACGCCAGCGGCCTTGCCGGCACGCACGATCTCCAGGCCATGGGCGGTGGAGATGTGCTGGATGTGCAGCTTGGCACCGGTCAGCTTGGCGATCTCGATGTCGCGGGCGATCTGGAGCTCCTCGCCGGCAGCCGGCCAGCCCTCGAGAGCCAGACGGGTCGAGACCTTGCCCTCGTTGATCTGGCCGTGGCCGACCAGGTCCTCGTCCTGGCAGTGGCTCATGAAGACCTTGCCGAACATCTTGCCGTAGTCCATGCAGCGACGGAGCATGCCCGCGCCCTGCACGCCGCGACCGTCATCGGTGAAGGCGACGGCGCCGTGGGCGACCATATCGCCCATCTCGGACATGGCCTCGCCCTTAAGACCGCGGGTCATGGCGCCCGACGGATAGACGCGGCAGTGGCCGACCTCGGCAGCGCGGGACTTGACGAACTCCACGACAGTGCCGTTATCGGTTACGGGATCGGTGTTGGGCATGGCGCACACGCCGGTAAAGCCGCCCTTGGCAGCTGCGCGGGTACCGCTCTCGATGTCCTCTTTGACCTCGTAGCCGGGCTCGCGAAGGTGAACGTGCATATCCACCAGGCCGGGGACGAGGTACTTGCCGGAAAGGTCGCGGACCTCGGCTCCCTCGACGGCGAGATTCTCGCCGACCTCGGCGATCTTGTCGCCGTCAATCAGGACGTCAACGACACCGTCAAGCTCGACGGACGGGTCGACGACGTGGGCATTCTTAAGAAGCAAGGCCATTATCGGCACCTCCAAGCAGCAGATACAGGATAGCCATACGCACGCAGATACCAGCGTAGACCTGCTCCAGGATGACGGAGCGTTGCGGGTGGTCGGCCATATAGGAGTCGAACTCGACGCCGCGGTTGATGGGACCCGGGTGGCAGATGATCGCATCGGGCTTCATGAGCTTCTCGCGGTCCTTGGTCAGGCCGAAGAGCCTGTGGTACTCACGAATGGTCGGGAACGGGGCACCCTCGAGGCGCTCCTGCTGCACGCGCAGCATGTAGACGACGTCCAGCTCGGGCAGGACGGAATCGAGGTCGCTCGTCACGTGGTCGCAGCCCAGAACCTCGGGCGCCGGCGGCAGCAGCGTGCCGGGGGCGACGGCGTAGGTCTCGCAGCCCATGATCTTAAGGGCGGGGATCAGCGAGCCGCAGACGCGGGAGTGCGCGATATCGCCGACGACAGCGACCTTCAGACCGTGGAAGTCACCCTTGTGCTCCCAGATGGTGTACAGGTCGAGCAGGGCCTGCGTGGGATGGTTGTGCTTGCCGTCACCGGCGCAGATGACGCTCGCGGGCGAGTTCTGCGTGACGATGTAGGGAGCGCCGGCGTGCTTATCACGCACGACGATACAGTCGATCTTATAGGCGTTGAGGGTCTCGACGGTGTCGACAAGGCTCTCGCCCTTGACCGTGGAGGTCGAGGAGCCGCCAAAGTTAAGGCTGTCGGCCGAAAGACGCTTCTCGGCGAGCTCGAAGGAGCTGCGGGTGCGCGTCGAGGGCTCGTTGAACATGTTGACGATGGTCTTGCCCTTGAGCGTGGGGACCTTCTTGATAGCACGCTCGTTGACCTCGGAGAACGCCTTGGCGGTCTCGAGGATGAGCTTGATGTCCTCTTCGGAGTACTCGGTAATGTCGATCAGGTGCTTATGGTTGAACGCCACGGTACTACTCACCTCCCAGCGGCGCGGAGCCCACGTGGGAACCCGGCGCGACGTCGTTAATCTCGACGGCGGTGTGGCCGTCAACTTCCTTCATATATAGGTGCACGTTCTCCTCATGCGACGAGGGAACGTTCTTGCCGACAAAGTCCGGCGAGATGGGGAGCTCGCGGTGGCCGCGGTCAACGAGGACTGCCAGCTCAATGCGGCTCGGACGGCCCAGGTCCATGACGGCGTCGAGAGCGGCGCGGATGGTACGACCCGTATAGAGGATGTCGTCCACCAGCACGACGCGCTTGCCGTCGACGCTGAAGGGAATGTTGGTAGCGTGGATCGCGGGAGCGAAATTGGTCGCATAGTCATCGCGGTAGAAGCTGATGTCCAGGCTGCCGAGCGGAACGTCGACGCCCTCGATCTCCTTGATCTCCTCGGCGAGCTTCTTTGCCAGAAGGTCGCCGCGCGTGACGATGCCGACCAGAGCGAGGTCTTCACAGCCCTCGTTGCGCTCGAGAATCTCGTGCGCGATGCGGGTCATTGCTCGATTGACGGCGGTCTCGTCCATGATGACCGCCTTGGGGGAAGTCGTGCCCATCGATCTCCTTCCTCACATGTCTTGACTGCTGACACAGTCAAAAAAATAGATGCCCGACCGCTCAAAGCGGACCAGACACCCACAGGAAGGGCTGCTCTTTGGCAGCAATGTAATTCCATGTGGGTATCTCGTACCCCTTTAATGGTCAAGGGATAGTGTAGCCAACCTCGAGCTTAATTGCGAGCATAAATACAGAGCAATCCGTAAACGGAGCCAATCGCCCCATAAACCTATATATATTTGTGGGTCGCGCTTGAAAACCTTGTTGCGAGCTGGCATAATCCCCTCTGCTGCACGCAAATCGGATCTACGTCCAGGGCCGTGGCGTGAGCACTATCGCCAAAAGAGGAATATCTCTGTGTAGATTACGCACAGGGAGCTGCTTCTGTGCTATAGTTCAGGCTTGTTTGTTAACGCGACATGTTCGTTTGTCGCCCAAGGAGGGTCAGTTATGTCCAAAGTTTGCGAAGTTTGCGGTAAGCACCCCGTTGCCGGTCGCTCCATCAGCCACTCTCACCGCGTCACCAACCGTAAGTTCCGCCCCAACATCCAGCGCGTCTACGTCGTCGTCGATGGTCACCGTCGCAAGATGAACGTTTGCTCCACCTGCCTCAAGTCTGGCAAGGTTGCGCGCTCCTAAATAAGGTCTTACCAACAAGTACCTCGGACTCTCCGGGTCAAAGACCTCGCGTTCATATAGAACTTACCAAAGGCGTCCTCCCCTACGGAGGGCGCTTTTTTGCACTCATTGGGGACAGACTTATATGAGGGTTTGCAGATGTCAAAGGGATCATAGCGCAGCTGGTATGCCTTGTAACTAACGGTACGCCTCGAGCGAGTCGGACGCACCTTACACGGGATTGAAATGGATGTAATCGAGTAGCTGCACCACCTGTGTGTCCGACTCAACCGCGACCCGCGAATAGCGATTATCAAACAGATGTCCCGTTTTCCCATTGAAATACTCACGAGAGTCTGTCCCCAATGAGCGGGGAGATGGAGCAGGCAGATAGTTTTAGTTAAAACGCTTCATTTTATTGAAGCGGTTTAGTGTGCCTTTTACGGGAATCTTACCGTTCACCGAATAATTTCTTGCTATCATGCAAGGCGTAGGGTAAATCTCCGATCGCAAGGAGACACAAATGGTGAAAAAGTCACCGGAAAACACTACTCCCGCAATTGTGGACAACGTAGAGGCGCTTGAGGCTAAGCTCGCTCAGATGCGAGAGGCCCAGGCGCTTTTTGCTACGTACACGCAGGAGCAGGTCGACAAGATCTTCTATGAGGCCGCCATGGCCGCCAACAAGGCTCGTATCCCGTTGGCGAAGATGGCCATCGAGGAGACCGGCCGCGGCGTTCTTGAGGACAAGGTCATCAAGAACCACTACGCCGCAGAGTACATCTACAACGCTTACAAGAACACCAAGACCTGTGGTGTCCTGGAGCGCGACGAGGCTTACGGCATCACCAAGATCGCCGAGCCCATCGGCATCGTGGGCGCCGTCATCCCGACGACCAACCCCACCTCCACCGCGATCTTCAAGACGCTGATCAGCCTGAAGACCCGCAACGCCATCATCATCTCCCCGCACCCGGCTGCCGCCAAGTGCACCATCGCCGCCGCCAAGCTCGTGCTTGACGCCGCCGTCAAGGCCGGCGCCCCCGAGGGCATCATCGGCTGGGTCGATGTCCCCTCCATCGAGCTGACCAACATGGTCATGCGCGACGTCGACATCATCCTCGCCACCGGTGGCCCGGGCATGGTCAAGGCCGCCTACTCCTCGGGCAAGCCCGCCCTGGGCGTTGGCGCCGGTAACACCCCGGTCGTCATCGACGACACCGCCGACGTGCTGCTCGCCGTCAACTCCATCATCCACTCCAAGACCTTCGACAACGGCATGATCTGCGCTTCCGAGCAGTCCGTGACCGTCATCGACACCATCTATGACCAGGTTAAGGCCGAGTTCCAGAAGCGCGGCTGCTACTTCGTCAAGCAGGGTGCCGAGATGGAGGCCCTGCGTGCCGCCATGTTCAAGAACGGCGCCCTCGATCACCGCATCCCCGGCATGGCTGCCGCCAAGATCGCCGAGCTCGCCGGCATCGAGGTTCCCGCCAAGACCAAGATCCTGATCGCCGAGGTCACCTCCACCGACCCCGCCAAGGAGGAGTTCTCCCACGAGAAGCTCTCCCCGGTCCTGGCCATGTACCACGCCAAGGACTTCCAGGAGGCCGTCGACAAGGCCGAGCACCTGGTACTCGCCGGTGGCCCGGGCCACACCGCCTCTCTGTACGTGCACCCCGCCCAGGCCGAGAAGATCAGCCTGTTCGAGCACGTCATGAAGGCCTGCCGTATCGTCATCAACACCCCGTCTTCGCACGGCGGCATCGGTGACCTGTACAACTTTGGCATGAAGCCGTCTCTGACCCTGGGCTGCGGCTCCTGGGGCGGCAACTCCGTCTCCGAGAACGTTGGGGTGAAGCACTTGATCAACGTTAAGACTGTGGCCGAGCGCCGTGAGAACATGCTGTGGTTCCGCGCTCCCGAGAAGGTCTACTTCAAGAAGGGTTCCACGCCCGTCGCCCTCGACGAGCTTGGCAACGTCATGGGCAAGAAGCGCGCCTTCATCGTCACCGACCAGTTCCTCTTCAAGAATGGCAACACCCGCGCCATCGAGGCCAAGCTCGACGAGATGGGCATCGCCCACGACTGCTTCTACGACGTTGAGCCCGATCCGTCGCTGCAGTGCGCACGTCGCGGTGCCAAGCAGATGGCTCTCTTTGAGCCGGACGTCATCATCGCCGTCGGCGGTGGCTCCGCTATGGACGCCGGCAAGATCATGTGGATGATGTACGAGCACCCCGAGTGCAAGTTTGAGGACATGGCCATGGACTTCATGGACATCCGCAAGCGTATCTTCACCTTCCCCGAGATGGGCAAGAAGGCCTACTTCGTCGCCGTCCCGACCTCCTCGGGTACCGGCTCCGAGTGCACGCCGTTCGCCATCATCACCGACAAGGAGACCGGCATCAAGTGGCCGCTCGCCGACTACGCGCTGCTCCCCAACATGGCAATCGTCGACGCCGACAACTGCATGACCGCCCCGCGCGGCCTGACCGCTGCCTCCGGCATCGACGTCATGACCCACGCCATCGAGTCCTACGTCTCCATCATGGCTTCCGACTACACCAAGGGCCTCTCCGAGCGCGCTGCTAAGCTCGTCTTCGAGAACCTGCCCTCCAGCTTCACGAACGGAGCCAAGGACCCGCACGCCCGCGAGGAGATGCACAACGCCTCCTGCATGGCCGGTATGGCCTTCGCCAACGCCTTCCTGGGCCTCAACCACTCCATGGCCCACAAGCTCGGCGCTTTCCATCACCTGCCCCACGGCCTCGCAAACGCCGTCATCCTGACTCGCGTCATGCGCTACAACGCCGCCGAGGCTCCCGTCAAGATGGGTACCTTCTCCCAGTATCCTTACCCCAACGCGCTGCACAACTACGCCGAGATGGCCAAGTACTGCGGCATCGAGGGCAAGGACGACAAGGAGGTCTTCGAGAACTTCATCACGAAGCTCGAGGAGCTCAAGGACTTCATCGGTGTCAAGAAGACCATCGCCGACTACGGTGTTGACGAGCAGTACTTCCTCGACACCCTCGACGAGATGACCGAGCAGGCATTCAACGACCAGTGCACCGGCGCTAACCCGCGCTACCCGCTCATGAGCGAGATCAAGGAGCTCTACCTGGACGCCTACTACGGCCGCGAGCCTCAGGATTACGCCGTCTGCTAGTTCTAGCACGGTTTTTAACGGCGGGGGTGCACGGGTGTTTCACACACCCCCGCCGTCGCTTCTATCGCATCGTTGAAAGGATGCAACCATGCTGCTACCCGATTCCAAGACCGAGCTCGTCCGCCGTGGCAACAAGGTCGTTTACGACCTGGGCGACAAGATCGTCAAGGTCTTTAACGAGACCAAGCCCGTCTCCGACGTGTTCAACGAGGCTTTGAATCTTGCCCGCATCAATGAGTGCGGCATCCGCAGCCCCAAGGCTCTCGAGGTTTCCCAGCTCGAGAACGCCAACGGCTGGGCGCTCGTGACCGAGAAGGTTCCGGGCACCACCCTTGCCGAGAAGATGACTGCCGAGCCCCAGCGCTTCGGTGAGTACCTCGAGATGTTCGTCGACCTCCAGATCGAGATCCACGGCTACACCTCCCCGCTGCTCAACCGTCAGCGCGACAAGTTCGCCCGCATGATCGACAGCCTTGATCAGCTCAATGCCACCACGCGCTACAACCTTCAGGAGCGTCTGGACGGTATGACCAAGGAGTTCAAGGTCTGCCACGGCGACTTCAACCCCTCCAACGTCATCGTCGGCGACGACGGCCAGCTCTATGTGTGCGACTGGGCACACGCTACCCAGGGCTCCCCTGCTGCCGACGTTGCCACCACCTACCTGCTCTTTGCCCTCAACAGCAAGGACCAGGCCGAGGCTTATCTGGAGCTCTACTGCGACCGCGCCGACATGCCCATGCAGGTCGTGCGTCAGTGGACGAGCATCGTCGCCGCTTCCGAGCTCGCTCGTAAGCGCAACGTGAACGATGAGTTCCTGAAGAACTGGATCGACGTCGTCGATTATCAGTAATATCTGAGCGATTTATTTCGCATCGGAGGCACAAAGGAAACCCCGCAGCTCGCATGGGTTGTGGGGTTTCCTTTTAGCGATTGAGTACGTCGACAAGATAAAAGGACGGCCCCGCATCTCCCCTATCTGGAGAAATGCGGGGCCGTCCCGTATATCGAACTACAAGCGAAATCGCCGATTAACGGCGTGCCGCCTTCACAAGCTCGGCGACCTTGGCGACGACCTCGTCGATCGCCACGTCCTCGCGCTCACCCGTGGCACGGTCCTTGAGCTCGACGGTGCCGTTCTTGAGGCCACGCTTACCCAGAACGACCTGATACGGGAAGCCCATAAGGTCGTTGTCGGCAAATTTAAAGCCGGGACGCTCGTCACGGTCATCGACGACGACCTCGATACCCTCGGCGCACAGGCCATCAACGATCTGCTCGCAGACGGTAGCGCACTCCTCCTTCTTGGGGTCGAGCGGAATCACAGCAACCTCGTACGGGGCAACGGAGACCGGCCAGACGATGCCGTGCTCGTCATTGTGCTGCTCCACGACGGCAGCGAGCGAGCGAGACACGCCAACGCCGTAGCAACCCATGATAAGCGGCTTCTCCTTGCCGTCCTCGTCCATAAAGGTGGCACCCATGGCCTCGGAGTACTTGGTGCCCAGCTGGAAGACCTGGGAGACCTCGATACCGCGAGCAGCAGACAGCGGCTTGCCGCAGTGCGGGCAGGGATCGCCGGCGACGACGGTAACCAGGTCGGCCCACTCGTCGACGGTAAAGTCGCGCTCGGGGCAGGCGCCGGTAAAGTGATAGTCGGCCTCGTTGGCACCGCAGGCCCACTGTTTGGACTCGCGCAGACTCTCGTCGCAGACCAGACGAATGCCCTCGGGCAGGTTAACCGGTCCGATAAAGCCCTTATGCAGCCCGTAGGTCTGGAGCTCCTCGTCAGTCATCATGCGATAGCCCTTGCCAAAGACGTGCTCGGCCTTACAGTCGTTGAGCTCGTGGTCGCCCGGAACAATGGCCACGACCGGCTTGCCCTCGGAGTCAATCAACGCCAGCGACTTGCGCGTGCCGTTCTCGGGGAAGCCGAAGAACTTGGCGACGGCCTCGATGGTGCCCATACCCGGAGTCTCGACCTTGGTGAGCGTGCCGTCGCCGGGACCCTCGGTCACAACGACCTTGGTGCTTGCAGCCTCGTCATCGGCAGCAAAGCCGCAATCGTCGCAGTAGACGAGCGAAGCCTCGCCGGCGTCGGCCAGCGCCATGTACTCGACGGAGGTGTCGCCGCCGATCTCGCCGGAGTCGGCGACAACGGGCAGAGCCTTGATGTAGCAGCGCTCGCAGATGTTGGCGTAGGCCTGCTTCATCTTGTCGTACTCCTCCTGCAGACTCTCCTGCGTAGCAGAGAAGCTGTAGGCGTCCTTCATGATGAACTCACGGCCGCGCATCAGGCCAAAGCGGGGACGGAACTCATCGCGGAACTTGTCCTGAATGTGGTACAGGTTGACGGGCAGCTGCTTATAGGAGCGCAGCTCGTTGCGCACCAGAGCCGTGACGGTCTCCTCGTGCGTGGGGCCCAGCACAAACTCGCGACCATGACGGTCGTCAAAGCGCACGAGCTCCTTGCCATAGGCATCGATGCGGCCGGACTCACGCCACAGCTCGGCATCGACCATAATGGGCATCATGAGCTCCTGGGCGCCGGCGGCGTCCATCTCGTCGCGCACGATGTTCTCGATCTTACGAATCGAGCGCCAAGCGAGCGGCAGATAGGAATAGAGACCGGCGGCCTCCTTGCGGATCATACCGGCACGAAGCAGCAGACGATGGCTTGCAAGCTCGGCGTCGGCCGGATCCTCTTTGAGCGTCGGCGCATAGAGCTTAGACATATACATTGCTCGAGTCATTTATTTCTCCTCAATAAGCTTGTCGACCTCGGCCATAAGCGCGTCGACAATTTGATCCTCAGCTACTTTACCAATGATCTGGCCATGCGAAAAGAGCAGGGCCTGACCACGTCCGCAAGCAACGCCCAGATCGGCATCAGAAGCCTCACCGGGGCCATTAACGGCACATCCCATGACGGCAATCGAAAGCGGCGCGGCATAGTTCTTAAGTCGCTCGGTTACTTCCTCAGCGATTGCGATCAGGTTAACCTGGCAGCGGGCGCACGTGGGGCACGAGACAATCTCGGGACCACGGCGACGCAGGCCCAGCGACTGCAAAATTCCCCAGGCGACCGGCGGCTCCTCAACCGGATCGGCCGTAAGCGAGACGCGCATGGTGTCGCCAATACCCTCAGACAGCAGGATACCAAGGCCCACCGAGCTCTTGATGGTGCCCTGCAGCTTGGTACCCGCCTCGGTTACGCCCAAGTGAAGCGGAACGTGGGGAATCTCACGCGACAGGGCTCGATAGGTATCGAGCGTCGTTTGCACGCTATGGGCCTTGGCCGAAAGCACAATGTTCGTAAAGCCGCGGTCTTCAAAATGTTTGACGAAACGCTCGCTCGACATCACGAGCTTTTCGGGCTGCGTGAGGTCGTCACGCTCGGCGATATCCTGCTCAAGCGAACCGGCATTGACGCCGATACGAATCGCGCAGCCCGCGGCACCCGCAGCATCGATCACCGCGTCAACCTTGGCCCAATCGCCGATATTGCCGGGATTGATGCGCAGCTTAGCGGCACCGGCCTCAACGGCACCAATGGCGAGCTTATGGTTAAAGTGGATATCGGCGACAATCGGCACTGGAGACTCGGCACAGATGGTGCGGAAACCCTCAAGCGCGGCCTCGGTGGGCACACTCACGCGCACGATATCGCAGCCAGCCTGCGCCAAAGCACGCACTTGCGCAAGCGTTGCCTGGGCATCAGCGGTATCGGTGCAGGTCATGGACTGGACCACCACCGGCGCGCCGCCACCGATCTGCACGCCGCCCACATGCACGGGACGCGTCAGCTCGCGAGGCAAAGGATGGGATAAAGACAATCCAACCACTCCCCTACAGAATAAATCGAAGGACGTCGGAACGAAGCATATAGACAAACAGCAGCGCAAAGAGCGCGATGCCCACATAGCTCACAATCGTCTGGACCTTGAGCGGAAGCTCGCGGCCAGCAATCTTTTGAATAATCTCGATGACCAGCTTGCCGCCATCGAGCGGTGGGATAGGCAGCAGGTTCATAAAGCCAAGCGAGAACGAAATGAGGGCGGCAAACGAAAGGAACGTGGCAGGGCCGGCAGCAGCAGCCTGCGAGGACATAACGCTAATACCCACGATCGAAGAGGACTGATCGAGAATCTCCATCGTATGCTGCGGCTGGAGCAGACGCATCACACCCTCCGCTGTCTGCACGACATAGGAGAAGGACAGACGAGCCGACGTGATGGGGTCTAAACGGACCACCTGCGTAGAGGCATACACACCTAGGCGCTCGTCCTCTTTGAGTGCAACCGTGGTCGAATGCCGCTTGCCGTCACGCTCGTACTCGATGGCGATATCGTCCTTACCGGCAGCCTTGCCAATGGCATCGTAAACGTCCATCCAGGTAGAGCACGATACTCCGTCGACCGAAAGGATCGCGTCGCCGCCCTCGATTCCCGCCGCGGCGGCAATCGAGCCTTCGTCAACCTGGCCAATCACATTGGTATCCACCGGCACCGTGACACCTGCGATGGAATAGATGCTCATAAGGAGCAAAAAGCCCGTCAGGATATTGACGATAATGCCCGCAAGCAGCATAAAGGCACGTTTAACAAAGCCCTGGCCCAAATAGGTGTGCGAGCGCTCACGTGCAAGGAATTCGGCCTCGCCGCACGGCAGTTCCCATACATCGCCCTCGGCAGTCGCATGCTCTCGATCGAACTTGCGACCGTCAAAGGTGGTATATCCTGCAGCATCGCGCGGCAGGGTCTGGTACTTGGTGGGATAGTAACTGGGCGAAGGCTTTTCCCCTTCTTCATACCAGGGGGCGATGGAGCCCCAGCCCAACAGCAAAGCACAAGCCTCGAGAACATCCTCCTCGGACAGCTCGAGCTCGAAAGCAAGATCGGCCACCGTCACACGGCCGTGGCGATAGATGGCCGCGAGCACGCGATCGGCACACGAGACATCGGTCGGATCCATGCCACAGATGGCAGCATAGCCACCCAGCAGCAGCGGCGTCACGCCAAACTTGGTGCCGATGCGACGCGATGTGTGGTGGATATCAAAGCGACACGGCAGGCCCAAAAAGAACTCAGTCACCCGGACGCCACAGGCACGCGCCGCCAAAAAGTGGCCGCCCTCGTGCAAAAACACGAGGACGGAAAGCATCAGCAGGCCCCAAAAGACCGATGAGAGAACGCTCAGAACAGTATCCATAAAACGAAAAAGCAATCCTTATGGGTTAAGAACGGGATGCGGCGAGCACCTGCGCGGCCTTTTCACGCGCCCACGCATCGATGTCGCGAAGCTGTTCAAACGAATCGACCGTCTGCGCATCGTGAGCATCCATGCAGGATTCCACTATGCGGTCGATATCGGTAAAGCTGCAGCCATCATGCAGGAAGGCATCGACGGCGACCTCGTTGGCGGCATTGAGCACGCACGGCATGGTGCCGCCCGTCTTGCCGGCACGTTCGGCCAGCGCTAGGCAGCGGAAGGTATCCATATCGGCCGCGTCAAAGGTAAGCTGCCCCAACTCGCGGAAATCGATACGCGGAGCCGGCGTATCCCAACGCTCAGGATACGAGAAGGCAAACTGAATGGGAATACGCATGTCGGAAGCACCGAGATGCGCCATCACAGAGCCGTCGGCAAACTCGACCATGGAGTGAATCTTGGACTGGCGCTGCACGACCACGTTAATGAAATCGAGATCGCAGCCAAACAGATGCATGGCCTCGATACGCTCCAGACCCTTGTTCATGAGGGTGGCGGAGTCGATCGTGATCTTGGCACCCATAGCCCACGTAGGATGAGCCAGGGCATCGGTGCGCGTCACGCGATCGAGCTCGTCACGCGTGCGGCCAAAGAACGGGCCGCCCGAGCAGGTAAGCCAAATGCAGTGAGCCTCGCGCGGATTCTCGCCCAGATAGCACTGGTAGATGGCAGAATGCTCGGAGTCGACCGGGATAAGCTGACCCGGCTGTGCCAACGGCATAAGCAGATCGCCACCGACAACGAGCGACTCCTTGTTAGCCAGGGCAAGACGCTTGTTCGAGGTCAGGGCAGCATGGCTCGCCTCGAGACCGGCAGCGCCCACGATGGCCACGAGCACGCAATCGACATCATCGCGGCGTGCAAGCTCGCACACGGCCTGCGCGCCAACGCCGAGCTCCGTGCCCTCGGGCAGTTCCTGCAGGACGGCGTCGGCGCCATGGGAGACGTCCGCCACGGCAACCGCCGGAACCGAGAACTCACGGGCAGCGGCAACGAGCTCGGAGGTGCTGGAGTTTACGGACAGTGCCGTCACCTGCAGGCGATCGGCATGCTGGCGGCACACGTCAAGCGCCTGAGTGCCGATAGAACCCGTACAGCCCAGAACGGCAACACGAAGACGCCCGTCGGGACCGTAGGTGGTCTGATAAGCCATTACAGCACGCCTCCGATCATCAGCAGCAGCTGCGCGGTAATGCAGCCAAAGATGAGCGAATCGCTGCGGTCGAGCATGCCGCCGTGGCCCGGGATGAGATTGCCGGAATCTTTGACGCCCACGCCGCGCTTGATACGCGACTCGATGAGGTCGCCGATAACGCCCAGGATGGAGACGACCACGCCGCACAGCAGTGCATAGGGCAGGCTCAGCTTATAGAAGTGCGTTGCCCACAGGATGAGCCAGATCAAGACAGAGCCCAAGATGCCGCCGACAAAGCCTTCCCAGCTCTTTTTGGGAGAGATCTTGGGAACCATCTTATGCTTGCCGATGCGGCTGCCCACGATGTAGGCAAACGAGTCGGAGACCCAAAGGGACGCGCAAACGCCCACCGAAAGCAGGGCGCCGGCAAAACCGGGCACGGCATCGCGCAGCAGCACGATAGCCGACAGCATAAAGCCAGTGTAGATAGGGCCCATGAGTGTCACGGCAACGTCAGAGATGCGAGTGCGCTGAGACCAGACATACCAGATACCAACCGCAAGCATCAAAGCGAACAGCAGGGCGTTCAACAGCAGCGAATCGCCCAGTGCCGAGAGCGGAAAGAGCACGGCGGCAGCGATACCAAGGCGCTCGTTGGCAACCTTGCCGTCGAGCCTCGTCATGCGGAAGAACTCATAGCAGCACAGACCGCTCATGACGGACACGAAGATGGCCGTGGGAACAATGCCCAAAACCAGGCACAGGATAAAGACAACGGCATAGACGATACCGGCGGCGGCACGGGTGATGAAGCCCGCCAGCCACGAACCGGAGCCACTCTTCGCTGCAGGCGCTCCCGTAGTGGCAGCCTTACGCGCGGGCGTCGCTGAAGTAGGAACCTTGGGAGCGGATACCTTGGGACGTTCGGACACGATTAAGCCTCCTCGGTCTTACTCAGTCCACCAAATCTACGGTCGCGACCCTGGAAGGCCAAAATGGCGTCGACAAGGCCCCAACGATCAAAGTCGGGCCAATAGGTATCGGTGACATAGAACTCGGAATAGGCAACCTGCCACAGCAGATAGTTCGAAAGGCGAAGCTCGCCAGAAGTGCGAATCACGAGCTCCGGATCGGGAAGACCCGCGGTGTACAGGTGCGAAGCCACCATATTGTCGTCGATAGCGGCGGGATCGATCTTTCCGGCGGCGGCATCGAGCGCGAGCTGACGGACAGCGCGGGTGATCTCGGCACGGGCACCGTAGTTAACGGCCAGCGCCAGCGTCATACCGGTATGGTCGGCGCACTCGGCAAGGCCGCGCTCAAAGACGTCGCGGGTCTTCTTGGGCAGCGCGGAAATATCGCCCAAAAAGACAACGCGAACATTCTCGCGCTTAAGCAGCGGTAGCTCATCGATAAACGTCTTGGCAAACAGGTGCATCAGAACGTTGACTTCGTGCTGCGGGCGATTCCAGTTTTCGGTCGAAAACGCATAGGCCGAAAGAACGTCGACGCCCAGGCGCACGCAGGCGGTAATGATCTCGCGTAGCGAGACGATGCCGGCCTTGTGGCCTTCGGTGCGGGCAAGACCGCGTGCCGTAGCCCAACGGCCGTTGCCGTCCATGATGCACGAAATATGGTGCGGAATGTTATTGAGGTCAAGGTCGGAAAAACCGACGCCCGCAGGGGCGTCGGCAAAGTACTCGACCAGTTTATGCTCGTCGTATTGCACCTTAGATCTCCATGACCTCGGCTTCTTTTTCCTTCAGAAGCTCCTCGACCTTGGCAACATACTCATCGGTATACTTCTGGACCTTGGCCTGCTCGCGACGGACATCGTCCTCGGTGAGCTCCTCGTCGCGCTCGAGCTTGTTGTTAAAGTCGCGGCGGATGTTGCGGATGGAGACCTTGGCCTGCTCGGCGTACTCGCGGCACTCCTTAACGAGCTCGCGACGACGCTCCTCGGTGGGAGCCGGGAACGGCAGACGCACGACGGTGCCATCGGAGTTGGGGGTAATGCCCAGGTCGGAGGCACCGATGGCCTTGACGATGGCATTGATGAGTGCCTTGTCCCACGGCTCGATAAGCAGCATGTGGGCCTCGGGGGTCTTAACGGCGGCAACCTGCGTGACGGGCGTGGGAACACCGTAGTAGTCGACGGTGATGTCGGACAGGATGTTGGCGTTAGCGCGGCCAGTGCGGACCTTGGAGAAGTTGTGCTTGAGGGACTCGAGTGACTTGTCCATGTGGGCGGTGATATTCTCTGCCATGCTTAATCCTCCTGATAGACGAGCGTGCCGACGGGTTCACCCGCGAGCGCGCGCTTGACGGTGTCCTCGCCATCGATGTTGAGGACCAAAATGGGCATACGGTTGTCCTGGCAAAGAGCCGTAGCCGTGGAATCCATAACCTGCAGGCCGCGAACGAGCACCTCGTGATAGGTGATCTTGTCAAATCGGACGGCGTCGGCGCACTTGACGGGATCCTTGTCGTAGATGCCATCAACCTTGGTGGCTTTAATCAGAATCTCGGCACCGATCTCGCAGGCGCGAAGGGACGCAGCGGTGTCAGTCGTAAAGTACGGATTACCCGATCCGGCGGCGAAGATAACGACGTTGCCCTTGGACAGATGGTTGATGGCACGGCGGCGAATATAGGGCTCGCAGATCTCGTTCATCTGGATAGCGCTCATCACGCGGCAGGGAACATCGTTGTGCTCGAAGGCATCCTGCAGGGCAAGCGCATTCATAACGGTAGCGAGCATGCCCATGTAATCGGCCTGGGCGCGCTCCATACCACCGGCAGCACCGGCCATGCCGCGGAAAATGTTGCCGCCGCCGACAACGACGCCGACCTCATGACCAAAGGCGAGCAGCTCCTTGACCTGCTTGGCAAGATGATCGGTAACCTTGGGGTCGATGCCGTAGTTGCCATCGCCCATCAGCGCTTCGCCGGAGAGCTTCAGAAGCACGCGTTTATATCGGATGTCGGACAAAGCGATCCTCCTTTAATTAGACTCACAACATAATATCAAAGGCTCAACGGGGAGCCATGAAAAAGCAGGCTGTGAGTAAAACCCACAGCCTGCTCATTACCAGCTACAAGAGCTTATTTACTCGCCACGGACCAGACGGTCAAAGGCAACGACGGTAATGGTATCGCCGAGCTCCTTGGAGACCTGCTCAGCGTACTTCTTGATGGTGAGGGAGCTGTCCTTGATAAACTCCTGCTCGGTGAGCACGGACTGCTTGTAGAACTTCTCCAGACGGCCAACAGCCATCTTCTCCTGGATAGCCTCGGGCTTGCCGGACTCGGCAGCCTGAGCCATGTAGATCTGCTTCTCGTGCTCGACGGTCTCGGCCGGAACCTGATCGCGGGTAGCGCAGATCGGGGCGACGGCGGCAACCTGAAGGGCAACGTCGTGAGCAAAGGTCTTGAAGGACTCGGCCTGAGCGGTCTCGGCCTTCTCGAAAGCGAACTCGACGAGAACGCCGATCTTACCACCCATGTGGATGTAAGAAGCGAGAGCGCCGTTCTCGGCCTTGCGGGCGGCGAAACGGGAGATCTTCATGTTCTCGCCCATGATGTGAATCATCTCGGTGAGCTCGGAGGAAACGGTCTCCTCGCCCATCGGCTTCTCGAGCAGAGCGTCGACGTCAGCGGGCTCGGTGGTAGCGACAACCTCAGCGACCTTGGAAGCAAAGCCGGTGAACTTGGCGTTGGAGCCGACGAAGTCGGTCTCGCAGGAGAGCTCGAGCAGAGCGCCGGTCTTGCCGTCCTCGGAGACGAACGCGGCGACAGCGCCCTCGTTGGTCTCACGGCCAGCCTTCTTGGCAGCCTTGGCGAGGCCGTTCTTGCGCAGAACGTCGACAGCGGCGTCCATGTCGCCGTCAGCCTCGACGAGAGCCTTCTTGCACTCCATCATCGGGGAGTCGGTCATCTCGCGGAGCTGCTTGACCATAGCGGCGGTAATCTGGGCCATTGTGGTTCCTTTCAAAGAGATGGAAAAGAATGAACTAAGACTGATTTACTCGGCCTTGGGCTCAGCGGCCATCTCGGCCTCGGAGACCTGCTCCTTTCCGGAGCCAGCGAGGCAGGCGTCAGCCATAAGCTCGCACATAAGGGTGACAGCGGAGATAGCGTCATCGTTGCAGGGGATGCCGTACTCGACCTCATCGGGATCGGAGTTGGTGTCGATCAGGGCGACGACGGGGATGTTCAGGCGCTGAGCCTCCTTGATGGCGTTCTCCTCGCGCTTGGTGTCGATGACGAAGAGAGCCTGGGGCAGACCCTTCATGTCGCGGGCGCCACCGAGGTTGGTCTGGAGCTTAGTGAGCTCCTTACCGAGCACAGCCTGCTCCTTCTTGGGGAGCACTGCCATGCGGCCGTCCTCGACCATGGCCTCGAGCTCCTCCATGCGGTTGATGCGGGAACGGATGGTGACGAAGTTGGTCAGCATGCCACCGAGCCAACGCTGGTTGATGTAAGGCATGTTGGCGCGCTCAGCGGCGTTCTTGACGGCCTCCTGAGCCTGCTTCTTGGTGCCGACGAACAGAACGTTGCCACCCTTGGCGACGTTCTTGACAAAGGTGTAGGCCTGGTCGGCGTCGAGGATGGTCTGCTTGAGGTCGAGGATATAGATGCCGTTGCGCTCACCGAAGATGAACGGCTTCATCTTGGGGTTCCAGCGACGGGTCTGGTGACCGAAGTGGCAGCCGGCCTCGAGCAGGGTGCGGATATTAATCTTGGTAGCCATGTTAAACCTCCTGTGGTTTGCCTCCGCGCGGGGTCATCCTCCAAAACCAACCCGGACATGTGCTACCAAAGCCCGGGCACCACGGTATGAAGTAGCCGCGCGTGCGTGATAAAAACCTGTTGCCGTGAAGCAACCCGATGAATGATAGCAGGATTGCCTCTTCCTGCCAACCCGCAATCAAAACCACACACCTAAGCGCAACGCGAGCCGTCCAGCTTACTCGCCCCGGGGATGGGCCTGGGTCACGGCGCGCTTAAGCCGGTCGGGCGTTAGATGCGTGTAGATCTGCGTCGTGGACAGGCTCGCATGCCCCAGCAGCTCTTGAACCGAACGCAGATCCGCGCCGCCCTCAAGCAGATCGGTCGCAAACGTATGACGCATCGCATGAGGCGCGATGTCGGCCGGAATGCCGGCGCACGTCGCCAGCATATGGAACCGTCGCCTGAGCATAGCGGCACTCATGCGATTACCGCGCGCAGAAATAAACAGCGGATGCAGACCGGCTGCGGCGTCGCGGTGCTTTGCCTGGGCGAGCAGCACCGGTCTCCCCTCCTCGACATAGGTGCGCGTCGCCTCAAGTGCGCGACGATACAGAGGAACGATGCGCTCCTTGCTCCCCTTGCCCCAAAGGCGAACCACGCGCTCCGACCAAGCGATGGATTCCACGTTAAGCGCGGCAAGCTCCGAGATGCGGGCACCCGAGGCATAGAGCAGCTCGAGCATCGCCGCATCGCGCAGTCCCACGGGCGTCGAAGTATCAGGCGTCTTGAGCAGCGCCTCGACCTGTTGGGTCGTCAGCACACCGGGCAGGTCGCGCGGCAGCTTGGGCGACGCGATCGCCGAGACCGCATCGCCCTCGACAATCCCCTCGGCAGCCATCCAACGATAGAGCGACCGAATAGCCGACAAATGCGCCGCAAGGGTGCGAGGCGCCACCTGCTCGCGCGAAAACTCGGCGAAATATGCGCGGACGGTACGCACATCGGCCATACGCGCATCGACACCCGTACGCTCGCACCAGGCAGCAAAGCGCTCCAACCGCGATCCATAGGCAGTCACCGTATTGGGAGAGAGCCCCTCGACACGTGCGATGTAGGCGATAAACGAGTCGACGGTATCGTACAGGTCAAAGGCTATGACCGGTCGCCCCCAAACAAGTCGGAACGCGTGGCCAAGTAGGCATCGAGGGCCTCGAGCGCGCGATCCGCATATGCCTGGTAGCGGTCGCGTTTACTGCGGCGCTTGCCGTCCTCGAGCGGCGGCACCAGGCCAAAATTGACATGCATGGGCTGGTAGCCCACGGTTGCCGGATCGGTCGCATAGCCCACAAGCGCGCCCAGGGCACCCACGCGAGGAAGCTCAACAGGAGCCGCACCGATAGCCTCGGCATAGGTGTTGAGCGCAGCGAGCAGACCGGTCGCCACGGCCTCCATATAGCCTTCGGTGCCGGTGATCTGACCGGCGAGGCGCACGCTCGTACCGGGCACGGCAAAGGTGCCGTCAAGAACGTGCGGCGCATCGACAAAGGTATTGCGGTGCATGACGCCATAACGGAAGAACTCGGCATTCTCCAGACCCGGAACCATATGGAAGACACGCTTCTGCTCGCCAAAAGTCAGATTTGTCTGGAAGCCCACCAGGTTATAGGCGGTCTTTTCCTTGTTCTCGGCACGCAGCTGAATCGCCGCCCAGGGACGACGACCGGTACGCGGGTCGGTCAGGCCGACGGGCTTCATGGCGCCAAAGCGGATAGCATCCTTGCCGGTGCGGGCGACTTCCTCGGCAGGCTGACAGGCCTGGAACAGGTCGCCACCCTCAAAGTCCTTGAGCACCACGCGGTCGGCGGTGGTGAGTGCCTCGATAAAGGCCTCGTACTCCTCCTTATTGAGCGGAGCGTTGAGATAGTCGCCGCTCCCCTGCTCCTCGTAGCGCGACTGCGAGAACAGCACGTCCATATCGAGCGTGGAGGCATCGACGATCGGCGCGGCAGCATCAAAGAACGCCAAGGCGTCGCCACCGACGAGCTTCATGACCTCTTCGCTCAATGCCGGTGAACACAGCGGGCCCGCGGCAATGACCACGTGGCCCTCGGGAATCTGCGTGACCTCGCCGTGCACGACCTCGATATTGGGTCGGGCGGCGACCTCGGCCTCGACAAGCTCGGAAAACTTGACGCGGTCGACCGCCAGGGCACCGCCGGCGGGAACGGCCGCGCGATGGGCACAATCGAGCAGCACCGAGCCCATGCGCTCGAGCTCGGCCTTTAGCAGGCCAGCAGCGGAATCCGGACGGGTAGACTTAAACGAATTTGAGCAGACGAGCTCGGCCAGGTGGTCGGTATGGTGGGCCGGAGAGCTCACCTGGGGGCGCATCTCGCACAGCTTTACGGCAAACCCGCGATCTGCCAGCTGGATCGCACATTCCGAACCCGCCAGACCGCCACCGATAACCGTCACCTGATCGAACTGCATCTGCAAACACCTTTCTAATTGACACGCTTTCCATTGTGACCGAAGGGCGTCTGGGCGTGAAGCGCAAACTTTGAGGGCGCATACCTTCCATCCATCATGCGCTCGATAAGGCCCTCGAGCTCGAGCGAGCCCAAGAGCTTGAGCACGCCGACAGCATCAAGCGAGACGAGCTCGGCAATGTCGTCGACCTTGAGCGGCGAGGCGATAAGCGCGTGCATCACGGTCTGCTGCGTGGGGTCCAAATCGGCGATGCCGGGTGCATCGGGACGCGAGTAGCGCAGCGTGCCGTAGATGCGCGAGATGGCCATCTCGATTGATTCCTCGTCGATGATGCAGCAGGCTCCGTTAGCGATGAGATAGTTGGTCCCGCGCGACTCGGGCGAAAGGATGGAGCCCGGCACTGCAAGGAGCTCTCGTCCCAAGTCCATAGCGGCCTCCGCCGTGGAGAACGTACCCGAGGGCATGCCCGCCTCGGAAACAAAGAGCGCCTGCGACAAGGCGGCGATCACGCGATTGCGCCGCGGAAAGGCGAACTTACGCGGCCCCATACCCCACGGCGAAATCGAAACAACCGCGCCGCCCGTATCGAGTGTGCGCGTGATGAGGCCGGCGCTCGAGCGCGGATAGACAACATCGGCGCCGGTCCCCAACACCACGACGTGCTTGCCCCCGGCGTTGACCGCGGCCCAACCCGACGCCTGGTCGCAGCCGACCGCACCGCCCGAGACCACCGTCACCCCCGCCTCGACCGCCACCTTGGCCGCAAGTTCTGCCACGGCGAGACCGTACGGCGATGCCTTGCGCGCGCCGATGATGGAGAGCGCGGGCGTCGAAAGCACCTCGGCGTTGCCGCGCACATAGAGCGTCTGGGGTACATCAGAGAGCTCCAAAACGGTCTCGGGATACAACGCATCACCTGGATGCAGCTCGAAGGTCCCCTCGGCCATCATTGGTCCCTCCTTCCCTGGTACATCGCCGCCTCGAGCACGTGATCCTGCATCACCCGTTCGCTTTCGGCAACATCGGCGATCGTGCGCGCGATGCGTACCAGGCGCACGATGCCGCGACCCGTGAGATGCGTGCGCTTCGACAGGCCGAGCACGCATTTCTCGGCGGCCTCATCAAGCCCAAAGGTCGAGACGACGCCGTCAATGGACCGCGACTCATCTTCCTCGGCCTCGCCGTCCGCATCGTCCATACGGGATTCACGCCAGGCGCGAAAGGCGCGCCCACGCACGACGTAATCGCGCAGCTCGGCCGATGACATACCCTCCGCGCCCTCAATGATCACCTGAGGATCGGGGCGGGTCACGTCGATCATCATGTCGATACGATCAGCCAAAGGACCGCGCAACTTGCCCCGATAGCGCTCGACCATCGACGCGGAACAGCGACACGGCACTTCGCGATCGCCCAAAAACCCGCAGGGGCAGGGGTTGCTCGCGGCTAGCAGCTGAAAGCGCGACGGGAACGTAAAGGCCCCGTCAACACGAACGATCCTTACGTAACCGCGCTCGATGGGCTGACGCAGCGTCTGCAGCACGCCGGTGGGAAACTCGGCGAGCTCGTCCAAAAAGAGCACGCCGCCATGAGCCAGGCTAATTTCGCCCGGATGCACCGGACGCCCGCCGCCGATGAGCCCCGCGGTCGAAATGCTGTGATGCGGGCTGCGGAAGGGCCGATGCCCTGCAAGCAGTCCATCGATGTTCTCGCCCAAGACCGAATGAATGCACAGCGCCTCTTGCTGGTCCTCGAGAGAAAGCTCGGGCAAAATGCCCGTCATGCGCCGCGCAAGCATGGTCTTGCCCGAACCGGGCGAGCCGATCATGAGCAGGCCGAGCTCGCCGGCGGCCGCAAGCGCCATGCCGCGTTTGGCGACCTCCTGCCCCAGCACGTCGGCATAATCGAGCTCGGGCTCAAAGGCCGCCTCAAGCACTTCAGAATCCAGGTAATGCCGTGCGGCATCGCCCATGCCATGGGCAAGCTGAGAGAGGTGGTCGATAAACCCGCAGTCAACGCCCGCAAGCGGGACATGCTGATCAGACCTGCCGGCGATAAAGGAAAGCCCCATATCGCGTGCCAACAGCTGAAACGCCACCTCGCCCTTGACGGGCAGCACCGTGCCGTCCAGACCAAGCTCACCTGCGATAAGGCAGCGATCGAGGTTGTCACGGGGAATCTGCCCATCGGCCGCCAGAACCGCGATGGCAATCGGCAGGTCAAAACCGCTGCCAGTTTTACGGATATCGCCGGGTGCCAGGTTGACGGTAATGCCAGACCGAGGGATCTCGAAGCCGGCCGAGCGCATGGCGCATCGGATACGCCCGCGCGACTCCATCACCTCCATACTCGGAATGCCGAGCATCTGGATACCCGGAACGCCACCGGCAAGCGAGACCTCGACGGTGACGGGAATTGCCTCGACGCCGCGGATGCAGGCCGCGTGTACGGCAAACGTCTCGAACGCCATCACGACACCTGCCAATCGAACGCATTGTACTGGTGCTCGATCTCGGCGATATGCCCGCCGCGGATGGTGACGCCCACGGCGTCGAAGCGAATCAACCTGAGCGGATAGTGATCCATGAGATAGCAACTTGCGATACGGCGATACCGACGCTGCTTTTGGGCGTCCACGGCCTCCTCGGGAAAGACCCGCGTGGTGCAATCCAGGGCGACGCGTCTCGTCTTGACCTCGGCCATCACCACGACATCATCGAGCTCATCGAGCAGCACCAGATCGGCTTCGCCCTCAATGCAACGGTAACCCTGCTCCAACAAGGTGTATCCACGCTCGTTAAAGTAATCGATGGCGATCAGCTCGCCCAGCATGCCGAGCTCGCGGGGACTGAGCCCCTTGATAAACTCGGGCGTCATCGCCCCGCAGTCGAGCTCGCCGTCTTCCCAGCGCTCCTTGAGTTGCTGCGTCTTGCTCTTTTTGCTTGCGGCACACATGGGGTCTCCTTTCCCGCACGCTGCATTGCCCCGATGATGAGGGCACCTTTCATGCGGGTAAGTACCGGAAACAAACCAAAAACTGACCAAATGCCGACAAAAAACGGGCCGCACGCAACAATCACGTTGCACACGGCCCGCTACCAGCAGGTTTAAAAAACGCCAGAGGTCCCTGTCTCCACAATTGACCTAGAAAAGGCGCTCAGTCTGCAGAAAGTTTCCGCAAAAGCTCACACGATGCAGCGGACAAAGTCCATGTTTGCGAATCGCCTCGATGTGCTCGGGGCTTGCGTAGCCCTTCGACTCGGCCAAATGATACTCGGGGTACTCGGCGTCGTACTCGGCCATCATCTCGTCACGCGTGACCTTGGCCATGATGGACGCCGCGGCGATGCAGGCGATTTTGGCATCGCCCTTCACCACGTCGCGCTCGTTGGGAACGGCGCCCAAGGGGTTACCGTCCATAAGCACGCAATCGGGCTCGAGCCCCGTATCGGCCACGGCGCCCGCGACGGCAGCGCGGATGGCGCGGGCCATACCCATATCATCGATATCCGCAGGCGCGATATGGCAAAAACCAATCGCCGTCGCGACCTCGGCAATCTTCACCGAGAGCAGCTCGCGGCGCGCCGGCGTGAGCTTTTTGGAATCGTTGATGCCCCAGACGCGCGGCTCCATGGGAAGGCACACGGCGCACACCGTCAAAGGACCGGCCACCGAACCGCGGCCCACCTCGTCGACACCCACGACCACGCCATCCCCGCCGAGCTCGTGCATCAGCTCGTACATACCGTTGACGCGCTCGCGCTCGGCAAGTTCCTTGGCATGGCGCTTAAGAGCACGCTCGCAAGCCTTGATCACTTGCTGGCGCGGATCCTCACGATAATGCTCCACGAGGGCGGGGATCTCCTCAAACGTGGCGCTCGCCAGCTCGCCGGCAACCTGCGATGCCGAAACCGAGCTCGTCATGTTGGCCATATCGGGGCCTCCTTGCATGCAAATCAGATAAAAAGAAGGGCCACCCGAAGGTGACCCTTTTGTCCAAACGAGTGGACAGACGCTGCGATCTTCTTAGCGCTTCTCGGGGATGCGAGCAGCCTTGCCCACCTTGTCGCGGAGGTAGTACAGCTTGGCGCGACGGACGCGACCATGACGGACGACCTCGAGCTTGGCGATCTTGGGGCTGTGAAGCGGGAAGGTACGCTCAACACCGACACCGAAGGAAATCTTGCGGACGGTGAAGGTCTCACGGGCACCGGCGCCGGCCATGCGGATGACGTCACCCTGGAAAACCTGGATGCGCTCGCGATCGCCTTCCTTAATGCGATAGTGAACCTTGACGTTGTCGGCAACGCGGACCTGCGGGATGTCCTCGCGGATCTGCTGACGCTCGATTGCGCGGATGTAATCCATGTGCAATTCCTTACTCTTCTAGAGGTGCCGTACCACCTTGGCCGGCACGTAGTTGAACAAACGTATTCGAGTATACACGCGCGGGTTTCTGCTGCAAGAACAATTTTTTATGCAGACAAAAAGACAAAACCCGCACATGATAACCGCCCGCCTCACGAATGAGACGGGCGGCATGAGGGGGGCCTACGCTAGGCGTCTAAACCAAAAACGTTACGCGGAGCGTTTCGCCTCAAGCTTGGCCTGAGCGGCCGCAAGACGTGCGAGGGGTACGCGATAGGGCGAGCAGGACACATAGTCCACGTCGGCAACGTTGAACAGGCCCTTGATGGACTTGGGGTCGCCGCCGTGCTCGCCGCACACGCCAAAGTGCATGCCAGGGTTGGTGGCGCGACCCTTCTCGACGGCCATGCGCACGAGCTCCAGCACCGCCGTGTCAATGGTCTCGAAGGGGTTGTCCTTCAAGATCTTCTTATGCATGTACAGCGGGATGAACTTAGCCTCGGCGTCGTCGCGAGAGAAGCCAAAGGTCGTCTGTGTGAGGTCGTTGGTGCCAAAGCAGAAGAAGTCAGCATGCTGGGCGATCTCGTCGGCGACCATGCAGGCGCGCGGCAGCTCGAGCATCGTGCCCACTGGAATGTCGAGCTCGACGCCCTCCTCGGCGGAGACCTCGGCGATCACGCGCTCGATGACCTCGCGAGTCTGAACGTGCTCGGCCGTAATGGAAACGAGCGGGACCATAATCTCGGGACGCGGATCGACGCCTTCCTTGATAAGGCGGGCGGCAGCCGTTGCCACGGCACGGACCTGCATGAGCGGCAGGTCACCGAAGACGACGGACAGGCGCACGCCACGCAGGCCGAGCATCGGGTTGGACTCGACCATGCCGTCGATACGGCGCAGACGGGCACGCAGGGCGGCAAGCTCTTCCTCGCTGGCGCCGGCGGCTTCCTTCTTGGTGATGGCGACCTCGAGCTCGCGAGGATTATCCAGGAACTCATGAAGCGGCGGATCGAGCAGACGAACGACCACATCGCGGCCGGACATGGTCTTGAACATGGACAGGAAGTCCTCAGTCTGGACCTTGAGCAAATCGGCCAGGGCCTGCTGCTTCACGGCCTCGTCGTCGGACAGGATGAAACTCTGGATAATGTTCTTGCGATCGCCCAGGAACATGTGCTCGGTGCGGCACAGGCCGATGCCCCCGGCGCCAAACTCGAGCGCAAGCTCGGCATCCTCGGGGTTGTCGGCGTTGACGCGCACGTGGTTGGCGTGGCCTGCGGTCTCGTCCAGGCGGATCTCGTCGGCCCAGGATAGGATGGTGTCCAGGTCGCCGGTGAGCTCGGCGGAGACCAAATCGACAGCGCCATCAACGACGATGCCTTGGGTTCCGTCGATGGAGATGATGTCGCCCTCGTGCAGCACACGGTCGCTACCCTCGATACGCACGACCTTCTCGGCCGCGTCGATATGGAAACGCTCGACACCGCAGACGCAGGGGGTACCCATGCCACGGGCGATAACGGCGGCATGGCTCGTCTTACCACCGTGGCTCGTCAAGATACCCTCGGCGGCGACCATACCCTTCAGGTCGTCGGGGTTGGTCTCCCAGCGGACCAGAATGACCTTATGGCCCTCGGCAGAATGCGCGACGGCGTCGTCACTCGAGAACACGACCTCGCCCACGGCGGCACCGGGGCTGGCGTTAAGGCCGCGTGCAAGCGCCTCGTACTTCTTGGAGGAGTCGAACTGCGGGTGCAGGAGCTGGTCGAGCTGCGAGGGGTCAATGCGGCTCACGGCCTCCTCACGAGTGCTGAGGCCTTCCTCGACCATCTCGATAGCGATGCGCAGGGCGGCAGTGGCGGTACGCTTTCCCACGCGGGTCTGGAGCATCCAGAGCTTGCCCTGCTCGATGGTGAACTCGATATCGCACATGTCGCGGTAGTGATCCTCAAGCGTCAGGAAGACACGCTCGAGCTCCTCACCTGCGGACTCGAGGCCCGGGGTAGTCTTGAGGTCGGCGATGGACTCGGTGTTGCGGATGCCGGCGACGACGTCCTCGCCCTGGGCGTTGACCAGAAAGTCGCCGTAGAACTCCTTGGTGCCGTCGGCCGGGTTGCGCGTAAAGGCGACGCCGGTCGCCGAGGTCTCGCCCTTATTGCCAAAGGCCATAGCCTGGACGTTGACGGCGGTGCCAAGGTCATCGGAAATGCCGTGCTGTCTGCGGTAGATGCAGGCGCGCTCGTTCATCCAACTGCCAAAGACGGCCTGGATAGCGAGGCGCAGCTGGAGCTCCGGATCGTGTGGGAAGACGGGCTTGCCGTCCGCGACCTCGAGCTCAGGGTACAGGGCGGCCTCGACGTTGTCGGAGAAAATGCCCTTGAACGTCTCGACGAGCTCCTGCAGGTCCTCGGCCGATAGCTCGGAGTCGACGCGAACGCCGGCGACCAGGCGGGCCTGGGTCAGTGCATTCTCAAACAGGTCGGCGTCAACACCCATGACGACGTTGGAGAACATCTGGATAAAGCGACGATAGCTGTCCCAGGCAAAGCGCGGGTTCTGCGTCTGGGCGATAAGGCCCTGGACGGAATCGTCGTTGAGGCCCAGGTTGAGGACCGTGTCCATCATGCCGGGCATGGAAAACGGAGCACCCGAGCGCACCGAGACGAGCAGCGGGTCACGGGCGTCGCCAAGCTTCTTGCCGCAGCGGGCCTCGAGGTCGACCTCGGCGGCAACGATTTCGTCGAGCGCGCCCTCCGGCCACACGTTGCCGGCGCCAGAATACTCAACGCAGGTCTGGCAGGTAATGGTAAAGCCACCGGGAACCGGCAGGCCGATACGGCTCATCTCGGCAAGGTTCGCGCCTTTGCCGCCAAGCACGAAGTTCATGGACTTGTCGCCCTCGGTGACACAAGTGCCCTGGTCATCGGTTCCAAAACGGTAAACCCTCTTGCAATCGCTCACGATACTTCCCCTTCCATGCGCTCTCGCGCACGACCGTGGTAACGAATCGACCCGCCGGATGCGGGCCGTGAGGGAACTATACGGCGGGATTTGAACGGGCTTGAGCAGAGGATACGCGGTTTGGTAAACGTGCTAAAACTTGCGGTAAACGGTAGGTAAAGGTGGTTACCTCATGAAGATACCACTACATTATAATTGCAGGTCAAAACCGATAGAAACTGCTAAATCGCTTTACCATTATCATGTATTATTATCAGGCAGTCTCTTTGGGTAGCTAATTTGGGACGGGGCTATTTTAGCTACCCCACACGAGCGTTCGGCCCCAAGCCGTATCCGGATTATGGGTAGCTAAAATAGCCCCGTCCCAAATTAGCTACTTTTGTTGAGCGCGGCGGGCGGCACGGCGGGCTCTTGCCTCTTGAATCTCTTCGAGGTGAGCGATGATCTCGGAGGCACTCTCCTCAATCGCCTTACCGTCGGTGCGCACCACAAAGCAACCCAGACGTTTCATGAGGGCACGAGCCTCCTCGAGCTCACTACGCACACTCTCGGGCTCGGCATAGGAGCCGGCAACGGCACGGGCATAGTCGTCGCCCAGGCGGCTATCGCGAATCTCGGAAATCACATCGACGGTCGAAATCAGACCGAAAAGACGCATCGGGTCGACCTCGTAAATCGACTTAGGCGGCTCCATACCGTGCGCCAACGGCACGTTGGCGACCTTGTAGCCCTGATAGGCCAAATACATCGACAGCGGCGTCTTGGATGTGCGCGACACGCCCAGCAGCACGATATCGGCACCCGACAGCTCGTCGCAGCCACGCCCGTCATCGTGCTCGACAAAATATTCCATGGCCTCGATGCGGTGGAAATACCTGTCATCGGTCTTATGGATCACACCCGCCACTCCTTTTGGCGACACGCCAATAAGCGACGACAGCACCGCAAGCGTCGGGCCGATCAGGTCGACCGAGCGAATGTGCAGCATGCCCAAGTAGTCGAGCACGCGAGCACGAAGCGCCGAGTCGACGATGGTGTGGAACACGGCGATATCACGATGGTCGGCATCGACTCGCGGGCCCACAAACGACCTGGCCTGCTCCACCGAGGTCACCTTGGACAGACGTAAAACACGAAAAGCCCCTTCATCAAATTGCCCGGACGCCGCAAGCACCACCTCACAAGCGGTATCACCGAGCGAGTCGGAGATAACGATAACGGTGGGACGAGCGGTGACCGGGCAATCCATGCGGGGCTCCTTTTGCGCTTATGCGCAGACTGGCTTACTTTTTGCGGGCAAGCTCACCGATGTTGGCGATGCCGGAGAAAACGGCCTCGAAACGGTTGAGCAGCTTAAGGCGATTATCGCGGAGCTGTTCATCCTTGTCCATGACCATAACCTCGTCAAAGAAACGGTCGATGGGGGCACGCAGGGCGGCCAGAGCGGCAAACGCGGCAGGATAATCCTCGGCGGCGAGAGCGGCATCGACGGCGGTCTGAGCGGCCTCGGAGGCAGCGGCAAGCGCGAGCTCGGCCTCGCCCATCAGGCTGCGGTCGTACTCCACACCCAGCTCGGACTTGGAGATGTGCGCGGCGCGGGCATAGGCAGTAGCCAGGTTGTCGAAGGTCTCGGCATCGTTCTTGCGGGCCTCGTCGAGCGCGGCGCAGCGGGCGAAGAAGACGGACGGAGCGATGATGTGCACCGCGGAGACGGCAGCGACGGTATCGGCCGGAATCTTCTCGTCGCGGGCCATGCTCACCAGACGACCGTGGAAGAAGTCACGGACCTGCTGGGCGACCTCGGTGGCGTCGAACTCAATGCCCTGCTCGCTATAGAGCTCGAGCGCAAAGTCGATGAGCGACGTGGGGTCGATCGGCAGACGGTCGCGCAGGATGTTGATGATGCCGATGGCGGCACGACGCAGCGCGTACGGGTCGGAAGAGCCGGTCGGGGGCTCGCCGATGGCAAAGATGCCGGCAATGGTATCGAGCTTGTCGGCGCAGGCCACGATGCAGCCAGCGGTGCCCTCGGGCAGCTCGTCGCCGGCAAAGCGGGGACGATAGTGATCGCGGATAGCGTGAGCGACCTCTTCGTTCTCCCCCATCGCGATGGCGTAGTAACCGCCCATCACACCCTGCTGGCTCGTGAACTCGACGACGGCGTTGGACACCAGGTCGGCCTTGCACAGGTGAGCGGCGCGGCCGGCATCGGCAGCCAGGTGGGCGCCCAGGTGAGCCTCGCGGGCAATAGCGAGCGCGAGCTGCTCAATGCGCTCAGACTTGGCGAGCACGCTGCCGAGCTTCTCCTGGAAGGCGACCTTGGCCAGACGCTCACGGAACTCATCGAGGGAGATCTTGAGATCCTCCTCGTAGAAGAACTTGGCGTCGTCCAGGCGGGCGCGCACGACGCGCTCGTTGCCGTCGATCACGCGCTCGGCATTCTCAGGCTTGCTGTTGGAAACGACCACGAACTCACGCGTCAGCTTGCCCTCGCCGTCATAAATCGGGAAGTAGCGCTGGTTGGTGAGCATGGACTCGCAGATGATCTCGTGCGGAACCTTGAGGAACTCCTCGTCGAAGGTTCCGACGAGGACCGTCGGCCACTCGCAGAGGTTGATGACCTCCTCAAAGACCTTCTTGGGCGTATCGACGTGGCAGCCAGGACGGGCAGCCTCGACCTCGGCGATACCGGCAAGGATGGCCTCGCGACGGCGCTCGGCGGAGAGCACGCCGGCATCCTCGAGCACCTGCTCGTAGATGTCGGGGCTGGCGACCACATGGTCACCGGGGCCCAGGACGCGATGACCGCGCGTGGTGTTGCCGCTCGTCACGTCGGCAAACGACACGGGCACGACGTCCTCGCCCAGAAGGCAGCAGATCCAGCGAACCGGACGCACGAACGTGGCGTGCTCGTGGCCCCAGCGCTGACTACGGTAGTTGGGCCACTGCAGGCCGGCGATGGTCTTCTCGCACAGGGCCGTCAGGATCGGGGTGGCCGGGGCGGAAGGAATGTTCTTCTCGGCAAAGACGTACTCACGGCCGTCGGTATCCTCGCGACGGGCCAGATCCTCGGCAGCCACACCGCACTTGCGGGCGAAGCCCTGGGCGGCCTTGGTGGCGTTACCGTCGGCGTCGAAGGCGATGTTGGCCGCGGGGCCACGCTTGACCTCGTGAACCTCATCGGTAGCGGTGGCGACGTCGGCAACGAGCGCAGCCAGGCGACGCGGGCTCGAGATCACGCGGACCTCGCCGTGGGCCAGACCGGCCTCGTCGAGACCCCTGGCGATCATGGTGCCAAGCTGCTTGACGGCATTGTTCAACGGTGCAGAGGGCATTTCCTCCGTACCGATCTCAAACAGGAAATCCTTAGCGTCTGCCATGGCTTACGCCACCTCGCCTTCCTGGTCGGCATTCTCGTTGACTCCGGCGACCTCGGCCATATAGGCCTCGCAGCACGCCTTGGCGACGGCGCGAACACGCAGGATGTAGTTGGCGCGCTCGACTGCGGACAGCGCACCGCGGGCATCGAGCAGGTTGAAGGCATGGCTGCACTTCATGACGCAGTCATATGCCGGCAGCGGCAGCTTGCGCTCCAGGCAGGAGTGGCACTCGGCCTCGTAGTCGTCAAACTTCTGACGCATCATCTCGACGTTGGCGACCTCAAAGTTGTAAGCGCTGAACTCGCGCTCGTTCTCCAGGAACACGTCGCCGTAGGTCATGGGCGTGCCGTCGGGCAGATAGCTCCACACCAGGTCGTAGACCGAGTTGACGCCCTGGGCGTACATGGCGATACGCTCCAGGCCATAGGTGATCTCGACGGGCACGGGGTCGACCTCGATGCCGCCCACCTGCTGGAAGTACGTAAACTGCGTGACCTCCATGCCGTTGAGCCAGACCTCCCAGCCAAGACCCCAGGCGCCGAGCGTCGGGCTCTCCCAGTCGTCCTCGACAAAGCGGACGTCATGGTCGTTGGGGTCCAGACCGATAGCGGCAAGAGATCCCAGATAGAGCTCCTGGGCGTTGACCGGCGAAGGCTTGATGAGCACCTGGAACTGATAGTAGTGCTGCATGCGGTTGGGGTTCTCGCCGTAGCGGCCGTCGGCGGGACGGCGGCAGGGCTGTGCATAGCAGGTGCGCCACTCGGCGGGACCGAGCGAGCGCAGCGTGGTCGCGGTATGGAAGGTACCGGCACCGACCTCGGAGTCATAGGGCTGCATAATGACGCAGCCCTGCTCGCCCCAGTACTGCTGGAGGCGCAGGATGATGTCTTGGAAGGAAAGCGATGAAGCGTTCATGCCTCTAATATCCCCTCGTCGAAACGATTACACGGTTAGGTACTGTACTATAGCGGTTTTTAGTCGATAGCGCCGATACGGTTGAGCGGCCAGTAACGCACGAGCGACACGGCGATCAAATCAGAGCGATCAACGGGACCAAAGTAGCGCGAGTCAGCGGAGTTTTCGCGGTTGTCGCCCATCACCCACACGCACCCGTCGGGAACGGTGTAGGGATAGCTTACCTGAGCCCCGGGAGCCTGGACCGAGAGCGGCCAGCTCATACCGGTCGTATAGTCCTCATCGAGCGCCTGGCCGTCGACGACGACCTTGCCGTCCCGCAGGTCGACCGTCTGGCCGGCCGTGGCGATGACGCGCTTTACCAGCACGTCGTGCTCGGACGTAGCATCGGGGTTGTGGAACACCACGATATCGCCCTGTTTGACGGGCCGTCCGAGTTCGAGCGTCACCTTCTGCGCCAGAATCTGATCGCCAATCTCGATCGTGGACTCCATGGAGCCGGTGGGCACCACAAAGGGCTCGACCACAAACGAGCGAATCAAGAAGGTGGCGACCAGTGCAATCGCGACGACCACGATCCACTCAAAGGCGCCCCTCAGGGCAGAATGCTGCGATGGAACCATTCTCACTCCTCGCTCTGCGAATAGGAAGCGTCCAGAATCTCCTGCGCGTATGCGCGCTCCTCGGCCGTAAGGCGAGCCGTCTCGATAAGATCGGGACGCCAACGACAGGTACGCTCGATGGCGTTTTTGCGACGCCAGGCATCGACCTTGGCGTGGTCGCCGCTTACGAGCACTGGAGGCACGCCCTCGCCGTTGAACTCGGCGGGACGGGTGTACTGCGCGTACTCGAGCAGGCCGCCGTCCTCAGCGGTCGAGAAGGACTCGTCCACGTTGCTCATCTCGTCGCCCAAGGCTCCGGGAATGAGCCGTACGACGGCATCGGCCACGACCATAGCGGGCAGCTCGCCGCCCGTGAGCACGTAGTCGCCGATCGACAGGCGCTCGTCGGCATACGCATATGCGCGCTCGTCGACGCCCTCGTAACGGCTGCACACAAACAGCAGGCGCTCGCTTTTGAGCAGGCGCTCGGCCACATGCTGCGTAAAGGGCTCGCCGCAGGGGGTGAAGAACACCACGGTGGGCTTGGGACCCTCGGAGCTGATGGCATCGATTGCCTCAGCAATAGGCTCGACCTTCATGAGCATGCCCTGCCCGCCGCCGTATGGCTCGTCATCGACGGTGCGATGGCGGTCGTGCGTCCAGTCGCGCAGGTTATACGCCTTAAAATCAAAAAGGCCGGCCTTGCGGGCACGGCCCAAAATCGACGTGGACATGACGGGCTCAAACATCTCGGGAAAGACCGAAAGGGTCTCAATCAGCATGCTGTCCTCCCTACTTGTCCATATCAATCAAGCCGTCCATAACGTGGACGGAAATTGTTCCTGTGTCGGGAAGATCGAGCACAACCTGCTCGATCACGGGAATCAGTACCTCGCCGTACCGATCACCCTCGACAACCCAAACATCGTTGGCGGGCGTCGACATAATCTCAACAATCGTGCCGAGCGAGCCAAAACGCTCGTCGAACACCTCGCGACCCATGAGGTCGGTATAGGCTGCGTCGAGCGAATCGAGCTCAAAGTCGTCACGATTGGCCAGCACATAGCATCCGGTGATGCCCTCGGCGGCCGTCAAGTCGTCTATGCCCTCAAACGAGACCAGATCGCCATCGCCCGCATCGGTGACGGACACGACCGTGCAAAAGCGGTCGCGCTTGAGCGCCGGCGGCGTCAGGGCGACGCGCATACCCGGCTCCAATACAGAAGGAAGCCCCCGCAGCGGCTGCGCGAGGACCTCCCCCTTCCTTCCGTGCGGCTTGACCACACGGGCGATGTTTTTGTACTGGGACCTCAAAGTCCTAGCCCAGAACCTCTACCTCGACAGCGGTGTCGAGGCGAGCGGCCAGTGCACGGGCGAGCGTGCGAATGGCCTTGATGGTACGGCCACGACGGCCGATGACCTTAGCGACGTCATCCTCGGCAACCGAAACCTCAATCGTAGAGGCGTCGTCACCATCGATGACCTCGAGGCTCACGGAATCCGGGTCGTCGACGATCTGAACAACGAGATATTCGACGAGATCGGCGATGCGATCTGAGAGCATTGCCTCACCCTCGAGCTGTGCAGCGTCAACCTCAGGCACGATTTACTCCTCGGCGCCCTCAGCGGCCTCAGCGGCAGCCTTAGCGGCCTCGGCCTCTTTGGCGAGCTGCTTCTTGGACTTCTTGACGACGGTCTCGGTCTTCTCACCCTCGTTGGCGGCCTTGACCAGAGCGGCGACGGCGTCGGTGAGCTGAGCGCCCTTGGACTGCCAGTCAGCAATCTTCTCGAGGTCGAGGTTGATGGTCTTGGGGGCGGTCATCGGGTTGTAGCGGCCAACCTCCTCGATGATACGACCGTCACGCGGGGCGCGGGAATCGGCGACGACGACACGGTAGTACGGACGCTTCTTAGCGCCGTGACGAGCAAGGCGAATCTTGACTGCCAAAGGAAACTCCTCCAACCAAGCAGCTTTAGGCTGCAACTACAAACAAACAGTTGAACATAATACGCCATCGACGCGGGCAGGTGAAGTCCGTGAGACCAACTTCTTCGGTGTAGTCGAGGGCAAATCCATATCTTAGACAAGAATTCGCGATTTGCAAGCGCATCCACGCACCCCACATGAGCTGCGCGGTATACTCATGACATGGAAAGACGCGAACATACATACGGTTATGAGGATGCTGCGGGCGTCACGCCGCCGCCCTGGACGGGTCCGGCGGTGGGCCTGATGGACCTCGATGCATTTTTTGCGAGCGTGGAGATGCTCGACCATCCCGAATGGCGCGGAAAGCCACTCATCGTGGGCGGAGACGCCGAGTCACGCGGCGTCGTGTCCACGTGTTCGTATGAGGCACGTCGCTTTGGCGTGCATTCTGCCACGGCTTCGGCCGAGGCGCGGCGCCTGTGCCCGCAGGCCATTTGGACGCGCGGACACTTTGATCGCTACCGTGAGGTGAGCGCGCAGGTCATGGCGATTCTCGCCGACGAGACCCCGCGCGTAGAGCGCGTGTCCATCGACGAGGCCTTTATCGATATCACGCCAGGCCGCTTTGCACCCGAAGACCCGCTGCTGGTTGCGCGGCGTATAAGCGACCGCGTTGCGGCGCTGGGGGTGACGTGCTCCATCGGCGTTGGGTGCAACAAGACCGTGGCCAAAATCGCAAGCGAGCGCGACAAGCCGTTTGGTCTGACCATTGTGCGCCCCGGTACGGAACAGCGGTTTTTGGCCGCGCTGCCCGTGTCCGCCATGAGCGGAATCGGGCGCTCGGCCGAGGAGCGACTGCGTCGCATGCGCATCTATACGCTCGGCGAGCTTTCACGCGCGCCAGAGTCCACCCTAGCTGCAATTTTTGGCGTGAATGGCGAGCGCATGCGTCAACGTGCTTTGGGGCTCGAAGTATCCGAGGTCACCAGCCTAGACGAGGAACGTGAAGTTAAATCGGTGAGCAATGAGCGCACCTTTGCTAAGGATTTGACTGAGCGTGGGGATATCGAGGCGGCGATTGCGCTGCTGGGCGAGTCGGTTGGGCGCCGCCTACGTCGTCAAGGGCTGACGGGCGGAACCGTAACGCTCAAGCTCAAATACTCTTACGGTAGCGGACGCACGGCACAGCGCCGCTTGCCCCACCCCACCGACGACGAGAATATCTTTGTGGCCGTAGCGCTCGAGCTGCTCGACAATATCTGGCAAGAAGGCATGCACGTGCGTCTGGCGGGTATCGGCATGAGCGACTTCAACCACCAAGGCGGTATCCAAACTGACCTGTTCTGCGAGATCGATGACCGCGGGGCCCAATCCAGCGACCGCCGCGACCTCTCCGTCGCCATCGACGCCGTCCGAGACAAATTCGGCGACACCGCCCTATCCTTCGGCCGCCAATCCCGCTTCTCCTCCCAATGATTTTTCTGGGACGGGGATTAAAAAATCATTCTGGCGCTATCGGTGCTTTTGATTATTTTGGGACGGGGATGAAATAATCATTTCAGGCCTCATTTCGCCCTCTGAATAATATTTGTCCCGATTCCCGTAATACGCGAAATCTGGGCAATCGTAAAGCCTCGATGTTTCAGCATTGCCAACAGACGATTCCGTTCTTGCTTTGGCAACGTCTTGAGCTGGTAGGGCTCAAGTGGAGCCAATAGAGCCTGTGCGACTTCCAAAGCATCCATATCGGAAACGTGTTTGCCTTCAGGCAAGTAATACGAATTGGGCTTACCGTCTGTACTTGTAAGGTAAAACGCCTCCGAACCACCAAATAGTTCGACAATATCACTGCAATCGCAGATTTCAGGCGTACCGAAATACTCGTGGAAGCTACTCCACCTATACATAGGTGCAGAAGATATGCCTGCCTTCGCAGGATTATCGTGAATGTATCGAACGCAACGGAGCAGCTGCTCATCATCGGAAATAACAACGCTCTTAAAACGCTCTTGAAAAACTGGCCCACGCCTGCCTGTCTTCACATTAAATCGCATAGCATACGCTGTATCTATGGCGTGCATCGCAATACTCATTTGGTTATCGGGGTCATCAAATAGCAGATGCACATGATTGTCCATCAAACACCAAGCAAGCAACCGTATGTGGTCGGATGTAAAACGCTGACTCATCAGATTGAGGAAATAGTAGCGGTCATCATCGTCCTCAAAGATCAGCTGGTCAGCACACCCTTTGACCATAACATGATAATGACCGAGTTCGGATAACACACGGGCAACGCGAGTCATCGAAGCTCTCCCTTCCGAGTTTGCAATAGCTACAGCATACAAAAGGAGGGAAAAGAAAAAACCGAACCGCCCAACAAAGATGAGCGGTTCGGTGAACGGTAGGAATGATTTTTTTATCCCCGTCCCAGAAAAATCATTTAGAGGAGGTTGAGGGGGAGCTGGGGAGCGTCGCCCCAGAGCTTCTCGAGACGGTAGAAGTCGCGGGCCTCGGGGGTGAAGACGTGGACGACGACCGAGCCGTAGTCCATGAGCATCCAGGTCTTCTGCTCGCGGCCCTCGATGGAGAACGGGTGCTCACCACAAGCCTCGGCGACCTTCTCCTCGATCTCGTCGACGATCGAATCGACCTGACGGTTGTTGGTGCCGGTCGCGAGGACAAAGTAGTCGCACACATCGGAAAGCTCAGTCAGATCGAGCACTTGCACGTCCTCGCCCTTCTTGTCGTAGGCGGCCTGCGCGGCGGCGCGGGCGACATCCTCGGCGGCGACACCGCTCGCGGACAGCGAGGCGGCGGTGCGGTCGGACGTGGCAACGAAGCTCTTGTGCTCCACACCTTCAAGAATCTGCTCGTCGGTCATGATCTCGTCGGCCATGGAATACCTCTTTCTAGACACACCCGAGCTAGCGCAGCTGGGCGTAATGGTTGTAAATCGTAATAGCCGTGGGATAAAGATAGCGCCCGGACTGGATTACGTAGACCAGACCCTGCGCAAAACAGGAGAAGAACAACTCGTCAAGCGTCGACTCCCCCACCATCTTGCGCAGCGCGTGGGCATAATCACCATGGCGGTTGGGCTCGATGGCATCGGCCACAAAGACCACCATATCGAGCGGCGTCATGTCGCAGGCGCCCACGGTGTGACGGTCGACAGCCTGGAAAACGGCCGGCGATAGCTCGGGAAAAAGCTGCGGAAGCTCATAGGCGGCAACAGGGCCATGCAAAAGTGGCGTCGCGGCGGAAGGAGAGCCGGCAACCTTGATGCCGTAGTGCAACGCGCGAGCCACGAGCTCGTCATCGGAGAGCACCTTATCCCAGTCGTGAATCAGACCGGCGGCAGCGGCATCAAAGCGATCGACGCCGTAGACCTCGGCCAGATGAAGCGCGGTCTCGGCAACACCCAGCGAATGCACATAGCGCTTGCGTTTATCCTTCATACGCACATCGAGCAGCTCTTGAATGCGCTTGAGCAGCGCGCGCTCATCGCCCTCAAACTGATCCTCTACCGACAACGTAGACCCCCATCACTCAAAATCTTCTTGGCCCAAATCGGCATATAATCTGCGTTTGCGAATATAGCCGAGCACGGACTCGCTCGTAAGATAGCGCACGCTCATACCGCGAGCAACTCGCTTACGAATATTCGTCGAGCTGATCGCCAGCGCCGGAATCTGAATATAGCGCACGTCGAACGGCAGTCCCGACTCTTTGATTCGGGCACGCGCCGTATCGATATCAAAGCCCGGTCGTGTTGCCGCAATAAAGGTAGCAAGCTCAGCGATTCGGTCGGCATCATGCCAGGTCACAATATCGATAATCGCGTCAGCGCCCGTAATAAAGTAGAGCTTTACCTGAGACGGGTAAAAGTCACGAAGGGCATGAAGCGTATCGGCCGTATAGGTCACGCCCGGACGGTCGATCTCGAAACGGCTCGCCAAAAAAGCCGGATTCGCAGCAGTGGCGAGGACCGTCATGGCATAACGGTCCTCGGCAGGTGTCACCGGTTTGTCGAGCTTAAAGGCGGGAGAGCCGGCCGGCATAAAGAGCACGGCGTCCAAGTCGAGCGACTCGCGCGCCTGCTCGGCGGTAACCAAATGCCCGTAATGAATCGGGTCGAAGGTGCCGCCCATAATGCCAAGCCGAAACTCCTGACTGCCCTTGATAGGCAGCTCAGGCAGACCAATTCCACCGCGCAGCGACATGACTTACTCGCCCTCCGAGGTCTCGACATCGTCCGCGACGTCCGCCGCATCGACAACCTCGACACCCTCGTCAGCAGCATCGGTTGCGTCAAAAACCTCAACGGCAACGTCCTCGCCTGCGTCATCAAGCTCCTCCTCGAACTCCGAGAAGTCCTCGGCGCCCTCAAAGTCAAAGGCGCGCTGGCAAATGCGGACCTCGTCGCCCGCACGGCAGCCGGCCTTCTCGAGCGCATCGTCAACACCCATGCGCGCAAACTTATGCTGCAGGTAGATGACAGCCTCCTCGTTTTCCCAATCGGTCTGGATAACCATGCGCTCGATGGCACGACCGACCACGCGGAAGGCATGGGGCTCTTCCTGAACAATGCGGAAACGCTTCTCACGCTGCAGGCGACGGCGCTCCCACTCATCGTCGCGCAGATCGACCGGCTCATCACAGACAGCCAACTCGGCGCGCAGCTGAGCCACCTGCTCGCCCACGGCAAGCATCAGCGTATTGAGGCCGGCGCCCGTCACCGCAGACACGGCAAAGAACATATGCCCATCGTCGAGCGCGGCGCGTTTGAGGTCGGCAATCTTGTCAACCGTGCCCGGCGCATCGCATTTGTTGGCAACGATGATCTGCGGACGCTCCGAAAGCTCGGCACCATACTGCTCGAGCTCACGGTTAATGATGCGATAGTCCTCAACCGGATCGCGATCCTCAAATCCGCCCGTCATATCGACGACGTGCATAATCAAAGCAGTGCGCTCGATGTGTCGCAGGAACTGATGGCCCAGGCCACGGCCCTCGCTCGCACCTTCGATAAGGCCGGGAACATCGGCGACAACATAGGAGTACTCGCCGGCACGCACCATACCCAGATTAGGCACAAGCGTGGTAAACGGATAGTCGGCGATCTTGGGACGGGCGGCACTCATGCGCGCGATGAGTGAAGACTTGCCCACCGAGGGGAAGCCCACGAGCGCGGCATCGGCCATAAGCTTCATCTCGAGCTCAATCCAGTGCTCCTCGGCCGGTTCGCCCAGCTGGGCGAACGCAGGCGCGCGGCGCACCGACGTCACAAAGTGCGTATTGCCCAGGCCACCGGCACCGCCGGGCGCTACGACAACGCGCTCGCCATCATGCACAAGATCGGCAATCTCGAACATCGGGGTCTGCGTCTCGGGGTCGAGCTCGCGCACCACGGTACCCATGGGAACCTTAAGGATCAGGTCCTCGCCGCTCTTGCCGTTGCGGCGGGCACCCTGACCGTGCGTTCCGCGCTCGGCACGAAAGTGATGCTTAAAGCGGTAATCGATCAGTGAAGACAGCTGGGCATCGGCCTGGATGACGACATTGCCGCCACGACCGCCGTCGCCGCCATCGGGGCCACCCTTGGGGACAAAGGCCTCGCGCCTAAACGACATGCATCCGGCACCGCCGTCGCCGCCGCACACGTTAATGCGGCTGATATCGGTGAACTGTGACAACAAAATCGCCTCCTACAAAAAGAGGGAGACCCTTGAATCCTAAAACTCAAGTGCCTCCCACATATGTGCTCTATGAAGGGTGAATTACGCGTTCGCGAGCGGGCGTACGCTGACCCTGTGCTTGATACCCTTGTGGAACTCAACGGTACCGTCGACCAGCGCGAACAGCGTGTCGTCCTTGCCACGGCCAACGTTCTCACCCGGGTGGATGTGCGTGCCGTGCTGACGGACGAGAATCGTGCCCGTGGTTACCGTCTGGCCGGCGAAGCGCTTCGTGCCAAGGCGCTGACCGCGGGAGTCACGGCCATTACGGGAGGAACCGAGTCCTTTTTTGTGTGCCATTGTGTATACCTACTCTTTCGTTACGAGTCTAATCTACTCGGCGACGGGAGCCTCGGCAACAGCCTCGGCCTCTGCCTTGACAGCCTTCTTGGCGCGGGACGTAGCCTGGACCTTCACGATCTTCAGCTTGGTGAGCTGCTGACGGTGACCCTTCAGGCGACGATAGCGCTTACGCTTGTGGAACTTGAAGACCAGCTGCTTCTCGCCCTTGAACTGCTCAACGATCTGAGCGGTAACCTTGGCCTTGGCCAGCTTGTCGGGATCGGTGACGATCTTCTTGCCATCGTTGAGGAAGATGACCGGCAGGGTGACCTTGTCGCCCTCATTGCCCTCGATCTTCTCGACGGTGATGACATCGTCGGTGGCGACCTTGTACTGCTTGCCGCCCGTGTTAACGATTGCGTACATGTTTACTTGCCCTTCATGCATCAGTTAGTGCAACAGCCGAATATAGTAGCAGGCGATAATACCCCCGTCAACGAGTATGTGGAGCAAATCCACAAGTTCGCACAGGTATGGGGCTGACGAGTCGGCCCTCGTCGTCCTCGCATGCTTGATTCTGACGCTCGACATCGTAGGAGCAGATGGTCACGAGGTCTTGCATACCGGTGGAAACAATAGGTGCATCGACGCCCGGGGTCAAGCCCTGCAACAAAACATCAGCAGCAGAAAGCAAAATCTCCGGACGCATGGAGCCCTCGTTGTCGGCATGGGTGTCGAGCATGAGCACCAGATGGTCCTCACACTCCCCCGCCGTGAGCTCATAGCCAACGAGCGTATGGTCCAGATCAAGACGCTTGCTCTTTTTGCCGCGCGCGTAGTCGATGCCATGACCCGCGCGCAGCGTGTCGATCGCAGCGCGCACCTCGTCGGCGCTCACGGGGGCTTCGGGGTCAAGGCGCAAGTCGATGCGGTACGACAGACGCGCAAGCTGAGCCGTCAGCGCCGGCGTGCGCACGTCGATGTAGGCGGCCTCGATAGGCGCCAGATCGGCCGGGGACGCCGCGGCCAAGCGCTCAAAGGCCTCGTCAAGCGCGACAAACTCAGTCATAAACAGGTCATACCACTCGCAGGTCGACGACGTGCCCACGGGCAGCGCCGACGAAAAGCCCACGCGCATATGCGGCGAGAAGCCCTGCGTCACGGCATAGGGCAGGCCCGCACGTCGCACGATGCGCTCAATGGTATGGATCAGTTCCAGATGGCCCAGGTACTTAAGGCGATCGCGCTTGCCGTAGCGAACGCGCAGCCTAAAGAGCGTGGGGTTGTCGGTCAAGCGCTCACTCATGCGCGATCACCCATCAATACGTTCTTGGCGTGGAGCGTGGGGCAGATTCCGCAGCCGGTGCACGACGTGCGGGTGCAGTCGGGCGTCGTGACGCCCTCAAGCGAACGGCGGTACTCGCGCTCGAGGAAGCCGCGCGTGCAGCCGGGGCTCACGTGCTCCCAGGGCAGGCGCCAGTCCAGCTCATAGGGCAGGTGGACCAACTCGTTGAGGTCGATGCCGTTTTTGGCAGCGGCCTCCTTCCAGTTGTCAAGCGAGAAGTGCTCCACCCAGGCGTCAAAGCGCGAGCCCGCACGCCAGGCATCGATGATGACCGGCGTCATATCGCGACCGGCACGGGAGAGCGCAGCCTCGATAAGCGAGGTCTCCGCATCGTGGTAGTGTACGCGAACGGCGCGGTTGCGCACGCTCGTGATGAGCAGCTTCTGACGGCGCTTGACGTCGTCGTAATCGAGCTGCGGGCACCACTGGAAGGGCGTTGCCGCCTTGGGGATGAACACCGAAACAGAGATAGAAACCGAGATAGACCCGCGGCGCGCCTTGGGCACCACGGAGCGGCCGAGCTCCAGCACGTGATCGGCCAGGTTGGCGATAGCCACGATGTCCTCGTCGCGCTCGCCGGGAAGGCCCATCATGAAGTAGAGCTTCATGCGGTTCCAGCCGGCCTCGAAGGCTGCCTTGGACGCGCGATCCAAGTCCTCCTCGGTCACGTTCTTGTTGATGATGTCGCGCATACGCTGACTGCCCGCCTCGGGCGCAAACGTCAGGCCGCCCTTCTTTTCGCCGGCAACCGACTCGGCCATATCAACGCCAAACGAATCCAGGCGCTGCGAGGGAATGGACACGCGAATGCCCGTATCTTCCAGACGGCGGTTGAGCCTACCGAGCACGTCGCGGATGCAGGAGTGGTCGGTCGTCGAAAGCGAGGTCAGCGACACCTCGTCATAACCGGTCTTTTCCAAGCCCTGGATCACCGAGGACACGATCTGGTCGGCCGAGCGTTCGCGTACCGGACGATACGTCATGCCCGCCTGGCAAAAACGGCAGCCGCGGGCGCAGCCACGCAGGATCTCGATAGACAGGCGATCGTGGACGAGCTGCGCATACGGCACGCACGACTGAGAAAGCGGATTGGTGGCACCAAAGTCCTCGACGACGCGCTTGTAGACTACCGGCGGGACGTCCTTCCCCTCGCGCGGCACGGTGTAGCCATGCGGCGAGCAGGGCTCGTCATGACGCACCTCATACAGGGACGGCACATAGGTACCGGCGACCGTCGCGAGCTGCTCGACAATCTGAGCGCGCGAGACACCCTCGTCGCGCAAGCGGCGATGCAGCTGGCAGATCTCGAGCAGCGACTCCTCGCCCTCGCCAATGAGGATGGCATCGAAGAATGCCGCATACGGCTCGGGGTTATACACCGAGGGACCACCGGCGATGATGATGGGATCGTCCTCGGTTCGGTCGGCAGCCAACAGCGGAATGCCGGCGAGATCGAGCGCTTCGAGGAAGTTCGTCACAGCCATCTCGTGCGGCACGTGCATGCCGACGATGTCGAACGAGGCCACGGGCGCTGCACCCTCGAGCGACAGCAGCGGAATCCCCGCCTCGCGCATGGCATCGCCCATATCTGGCCACGGTACGTAGCCGCGCTCGCAGGAAATGCCCTCGGCCTGATTAAGGATGTTGTAGAGAATGGCGATGCCCTGGTTGGGCAAACCAACCTCATACACGTCCGGATAGATCATGCAGCAGCGATAGTCGGCATCGGCCTTTGAGAGCGTGCCCCACTCGTGGTCGATATAGCGACTCGGCTTTTCAACCTTGGCGAGCAGCGGCTCGATCAGATGAAAACAGTCTTGGTATGGAACGCGCAAAAGAAACCCCTAAGCAGCGAGATCAGATGCATCTTGGTAGGACGCCATAGGACGGGTAGCGCCCGCGACCGTGGTCACCAGATCGCGAACGCGGGAGAACGTGGCAGTGACTACCTCGTTGGCGCGGCTGTAGTCGACATCGCGCTCGTAGAGCGAAACGAGCGCACGGCCCATGCCATAGGTGCCCGCGGCAGCAGTGAGCGCCTTAACAGCAAAGCCGATGTGCGGCGTCTGCTTCACCAATGCGCGGGTGACGGCGCGAATCACCAGACCGCCGGCGAGCACGCCCGCGACCTCGTAGCCGCGCTCGGGCTTTATGCGGCGCCCAAAGATGGCCGCCAGCTCAAAGAGCATGCCCACCTGCGCCAGCGCCATCACGGGATAGTCGGCACCCGGCAAAAACACCAGGGCGCCCGTCGCCATGTTGGTGAGCGCGCACGAGGTAATGATGCGATTTGCCGCCGCGATGCGCATAAAGGCAAAGTTGGCGGCAAAAGCCGTCTCCTTGTCCGTACGATCGAGGATCCAGCGGGCAAGCGTCTCGAGCAGATAGGTCTTATCGGTCGCCGCCACCACGCCGAGCATGGGCGTAGATTCCTCAACGAACGGCACCTCGACAGCGGACTCGGCAAGCACGCACACGGGCGCGCCGGCGATCACGAGCTCCTGCACGGCACGCTCCAAGCGATCGGAACCACACGAGAGCACCAGTACCACGTCGGTATCAGCCTTGGGAACGATACGGTCCTCCCCCAGGCGATCAACACGCACAATGCCCGAAGTCGTCTGCGGCACAAAGGCATCGCGCACCGTCTCGACCAAAAAGCGGGACGCAGTCGAATCCAGGTAAACCGAGACACGCACCGGTGTATCGGAATCCTTCTTAACAGAAGCGCCCATCTTAAAAGCGCTGGTCAACTTATCTACGGGAATCTTCATGGCAAACCCCTCCAGCGGTTACGCGGCGCCCGAACGATGCCGCCATATGGATTGTACGATACCCACCGTCAGCAACTGAATCATCATCGACGACGAACCGAAACTAATAAACGGCAGCGGAATACCGGTAATCGGCATCATGCCAATGCACATGCCGATGTTCTCGAAGGTCTGGAACGCCCACATGCCGACGATACCCACGCACGATAAGCGCAAGAACAGCGACTCGCACTTAAAGGCAACGCGAATTGTCGAGAAGATCAACAGCACGTAGAGACACAGGAGCAAAAAGGAGCCGCAAAAGCCAAAGGTCTCGGACAGGAAGGCGAAGACGAAGTCGGTGTGAAACTCGGGTAGAAAGCCACCGACCGACTGCGTCGCGTGGCCCAGGCCCTTACCAAAGAAGCCACCCGACCCGACGGCAATGAGCGACTGCTGCAGGTTGTAGGCATTATCCGAATCGGCTTTGTCGGGGTCGATGAAGACTGTCAGACGGTTCATCTGATACTGCTTGATAAGCACGTCGTGGCCAAGGAGCGAATCAAAGACCGAGTCAAGCGCCAGGATGAGCGCAATCAAACCAACCAGCAGGGCCAAGGTCGACAGCACCCATTCACGGCGTGCGCCGCTCATGCAGATGACGATGGCACCCGAGACCAGCACGACCAGGCCCGAGCCCAGGTCGCCCATGGCGACGACGGCCAAAAACGGGATGGACAGCATGCCGCAGAGCTTGACGTAGTCGCGAACGGTATCGATGCGACCGTTATACTGCGATCCAAGCGTGGCGATAAAGAAGATGGTGATGAGCTTGGCAAGCTCAACCGGCTGGAAAGTCAGGCCGATACCGGGAATTTTGATCCAGCCCGTCATGCCCAGACCGCCCGTATAGGACAGGCCCGGAATCTTGGGCGAGAAGATCACGATCAGGTCGATGACGAGCAACGCCGTCGAGAAATTGGAGATGCCACGCAGGTCGGTGCGCCAGACCAGCACTGCCAGCACCGCCCCGATACCGATTCCCAGCAGGTGGCGCGAGAACGAGGCATCGGCCTTAAACTGCGAGGCCGACCAAATGATGATGGCGCCATAGGCAACGAGCGCGACGGTAGCCAGCAGCACACCGATGTGTACCTTCTGGCGAAACGTGCCGCGCGAGGCCGAGAGCTGCTTGTTAACGCGGTCCAGGCTGCTGCGGGAGCCGGTCTTGGTTGAGCGGAACAGGTCCGCCGGCGAAAAATCCATCGCAACCTCCTATCGAACCGAAGAATCGCCCGTAGCCGATGAGGTATCGGGCTCGTCATAAATCACGCCGAGCACGTCGCGCACGACATGCATCGCGGTATCTGAGCCACCGCCGCCCTGCTCCAGGACAGTCGCAATGACATACTTGGGATCATCGGCCGGTGCATAGGCGCAAAACCATGCGTATTCGTCCTCGCCGCTTTTCTCGCCCGTGCCCGACTTGCCGTATACCTGCGGCGTCAGGCTGCTAAAGTGGGCGGCCAGCGACGTCGAGGCCGTGTAGATCACGTCGTGCATACCGTTGCGGACGAGCGCCAAGTCGGCATCGCTGTTGATCTTGGCCTCCAGGCGTTTCTTCTTGCCCTTGCCGTTGTACTTATAGGCATCGCCGTCGCCATCGCGCGACACCGCCGACAAAAACACGTGAGGCACGTACTGTTTGCCGCCGTTGGCAAGACCCATATAGGCACACGCCATCTGCAGGGGCGTCACCAAGATGTCACCCTGGCCGATGGCGATGTTCGTCATATCGCCAGCGTTCCATTTGCGGTCCTCGGCAGAGGCATCGGTAAAGTACGACTCTTTCCATTCGGCATCGGGAATGCGGCCGGCACCCTCGCTTGGCAAGTCAATGCCGCAGGTCTTGCCCAGCCCCCAACGGCGAAAGACCTCCTGCAGACCCTCGGGGTGCTGGTCGTTGTAGAAAAATGCCTTGCCCATGTCGTAGAAGACGGGGTCGCACGAGTTGGCGATACCCGACTGCAGCGTCATGATGCCGTGGCCGGAGTGCAGCCAGCAATACTTGCCCCAAGCCTTGCCCAGGCCCGTCCAATAGCCCGTGCAGTTGGTCGTCTGCGTTGAAGTATAGGTTCCAAACTCAAGGCCCGCCAAGGCCGAGAGCGGCTTAATGGTCGAAGCCGACATATACTGGCCGCTAATAGCGCGGTTGAGCAGCGGATGCGAACCCTTGTCGTCGTTGAGCTCGGTCCACACGTCGTTGGAGACACCACCGATAAACACGGACGGATCAAACTTGGGCTCACTTGCCATGCCCAGAATCTCGCCGTTGTTGGGATCGAGGCACACAACGGCGCCGTTGCCGGCATTGCTGTGGCCCGTGGTCTTGGCGAGTTCGATAGCACCCGCAAGCGCCGTCTCGCAGGCTTGCTGAATCTTGAGGTCGAGCGTGAGCTTAATATCGGAGCCGGCCTTGGCGGGCACGGCGCCGGCCTGCCCGGTCACGTTGCCCGAGGCATCGACCTTCACCGTCTGCTCGCCGCGAATACCCTGCAGCAAGTTCTCGTAGTAGCTCTCGACGCCCGCCTGGCCCACGATATCGCCCGACTGGTACGTAATCTGACCGGCTGCGCTATCGTTATCGCCCGAAGCCTTCTTATTCTGCGCCTCGAGCTGTTCGGAGGTGATGGTACCGGTGTAGCCCAAAATGTGACAGGCCGTCTCGCCGTACGGGTACTGGCGCTCGGTGCGCTCGGCAATCTTGACGCCCGGGAACTCACCGGCATGCTCCTTGATATAGGCAACCGTGGAGCGGCGCACGTCCGTCGCGATGGTATGCAGGCTTTGAGCGCCCTCGGAATTGTCCTGGATATTGCGCAGCACCGCAACATAGGGCATACCGAGCACATTGGCAAGATGGCGCACCAGCACGGTGTCATCGGCCAGGTCGCGATAGGCGACGACGGCAAGCGAGGGACGGTTTTGCACAAGTGCCACGCCATTGCGATCAAGGATTCGCCCGCGCACAGCCGGCGTGGTGACGGTACGGGTCTGGTTGTTCTTGGCCTGCTTGTCGTAGTAGCCCGACGAGACCATCTGCATACCCCACAGCTTGACGGCAAGTGCGGCAAACATCGCCCCCACGCCGGTGGTGAGGATGGAGAAGCGACCCTTGAAGGCGGTCGCGGCGGTATTGCCCTCGCCCTCGGTGGCGCGCGGGGCCGTTCCATGCTGCGTATCGTAGGTAAAACGGGAATCGCCGCGGCGCATGATGACCAGCGCGACCACAATGGCTACGACCAGCACGATACCGGCGACGATGACCGTCATCTGGGAAGACATCTGTGGGCCTCCCCTATTTGAGTTTGCGGGTCTTGGGCTTGAAGCGCATGCCCGCCTGACGACCACCGCGTGCGGAGAATCCGTAACCGGACTGCGGCACGACACCGGACAGCAAAAACGGAATGGCAACCAGACCCGTTAGGATCGAAGACGGCAGGGCATGTCCAAAAACAGCCACCACAAAGCTTGTCTCCAGACCCATAAACAGCAAGATGATGCTGTAAACCACGTTGATGGCAAGCGCGAAAGCGCCCACGGTAATACCGCGCGCGCTCGGGGAGCCGCCCGTCTGACCGGCCGCGCTGTGCACCAGGGCAAAACTGCCCACCGTCAGCAGCAGCGACATAACGCCCACCGGAACGGCGGCGGAAAGATCATAGAACAGGCCACTGCAAAAACCGCAGACGACAGCCCGCGTGGGGTCGCCTGAGAACACACTCAGGCACACCAGGATAATCATGAAGTTGACGCGACCGCCCGCAATGGAGATCTGCGGTGCCAGGCCTGCCTGCAGAAGCACGCACACGATGGCAGCGATCACAAACGTGCGGGAGCTCGCCCCCTGCTCGTGTAGATCCATGGACACGCCCTCCCTATTCGCTCGAGCCGGAATCGGTTGTCTCGGACGAGTCGGAGCCCTCGTCCGAACCCCCGTCCTTCGTCTTGGTCGCAGCGTTGCGCGAGGTGCCCTGCGGCGTGCTGTTGGCCGTGCTCACATCCTCATCCGAGGCCGACTGCTCGTCGGTCAGCGAGGTGATGACGAGCACCTCCTCATTATTCTCTGCCGTGGTTTGGGCGCGTACGACGATGGTGTAATACACATCGTTGGCCGACTTCTCCACCGAGGAAACGGTGCCGAGCGGCAGGCCCTTGGGGAACACGCCGCCAATGCCAGAGGTCACGATGATGTCGCCCACTTTGACATCGGAGTCGACGCTCACGTACTCAAGGCGCAGGGTGCCATCGGGCTGGCCCTGCAGCATACCCTGGGCGCGCGTATCCTGCACCATAGCCGACACGCCCGAGTTCTCGTCGCCGATCAGGCGCACAGTAGAGGTCTTGGCCGATACCTCGATAATCTGGCCGATAACACCGGCAGAACTCGTCACGGGCATGTTGATGGTAAGGCCGTCTGCAGAGCCCTTGTCGATGGTAACGGTCGAGGTCCAGGCATCGCCCGACGCACCGACAATGCGGGCAGCGGTCGACTTAAGGTTGTAGGTCGATTGCAGCCCGACCAGGCCCTCCAGGCGCTCGGCAGTCTTTTGAGCCTCGGAAAGCTCGGCGACCTTAGAGGTCAGCACCTCGTTTTGCTTCTTGAGGTCGTCGAGCGACTCCTGCGAAGCCGTGAGGTTGGAGAACACGTTGCCGATCGCGTTGAAGGGAGCCGTCATGGCCGAGCCCACAAAGCGCACCGGCGAGGTAATCGTCGTCACACCCGAGCGCACGGCATGAATCGGCCCGGCCTCGCCCTCACGGATATAAAACGTGAGCAGCAACACCGAAATCAGGCTGAAAACAATCAACGGGCGCATACCCGTTGATTGTCGCTTGGTATTCAGATTTGGAGAGAAACCCGAAGATCGTGCCAAATGGAATCCACCTTTTGGAAATTAAGCGTTGGTCTGGACGAAGCCACCGTCAAAGGCGTTGGCCTCGAGCACGCGGGCGCAGCCGTTTACGACGTTATCGAGCGCCGTGGGACTGACGTTGACCGAAACGCCGGTCTCGTCGCGCAGGCGCACGTCGAGGCCGCGCAGCAGCGCACCGCCGCCGGTCAGCAGAATGCCGTAGTACATAAGGTCCGAGGCAAGATCGGGCGGCGTGGCGTCCAGAGCGTCCTTGACGGCCTTGGCCATCTCGTCGAGCGGCTTGTTAAGCGCGCGACGTATCTCCTCGCTCTCGATACGCACGGTCTTGGGCAGACCCGTGATAACGTCGCGTCCGTTGACCTCGACGTCGAGCTCATCCTTGAGCGGCACGGCGGAGCCGACCTTGATCTTGATGTCCTCGGCCGTGCGCTCGCCGATAGCCAGGTTGTAGGCATCGCGAACATGGGTGAGGATAGCCTGGTCGAACTCGTCGCCGGCAATGCGGATGGACTGCGACACGACAATACCGCCCATAGCGATAACGGCGACCTCGGTGGTGCCGCCGCCGATATCGATGACCATGGAGCCCGTGGGCTCCTCGACGGGTAAGTCGGCGCCGATGGCAGCCGCCATGGGCTCCTCGATCAGGTAGGCCTGGCGAGCGCCGGCCTGGATCGTAGCCTCAAAGACGGCTCGCTTCTCGACCGACGTGACGCCGGAGGGAACGCAGACGACGACGCGCGGACGCGGAGTCCACGGATAGCGCTTCTCGGAAGCCTTGTCGATAAAGTACCGAAGCATGGCCTCGGTGACATCGAAGTCGGCGATGACGCCGTCCTTAAGGGGGCGAACGGCCACGATGTTGCCGGGCGTGCGGCCGAGCATACGCTTGGCCTCGATGCCGACTGCCAGGATGCGCTCGTCGTTCTTGTCGATAGCGACAACGGAGGGCTCGCGGATGACGATGCCCTTGCCGCGCACGGAGACGAGCGTATTGGCGGTGCCGAGGTCGATGGCGAGATCGCCCGCATAGCTACCGAAGAACATATCCATCAAAGAAAACAACGCAACTCCTGATGTGTTGGATGATTGCTGGAAGACTACTAGCCCATCATACTAGCGCAAGCCCGGCACCTCACTTGCGGTGAAGCGCCGGGCAGAACCAAATCTCATAAGGTCACTACTGCTTGTCAGCGGCCGGGAAATCGATATCGAAGGAGGAAACGGCCCAACCGATATGGTTGTCGGAGCGCACGAATTTAACGGTGTACTCCTGCTCGCCGCCCTTGGACAGCGAAGCCTTCACCTTGGCGGTGGTCTCGGTCATGGACTGATCCATACCCTCGATCGAGACGGTGGCGCCCTGCGGAATCGAGGAGATGATCATCGACTTGGCGTCCTCGGACAGGCTCGAGGCCAGGTAAGACTCGGCCTTGGCGGTATCGCCGTCACCGGCAGCCTGAAACAAGTCGGTGATGACGGACTCCTGTGAGGGGTAGCCCATACCGCGCGTATAAGCATAGCCAAGACCACCGGCAGCGATCACGATGAGCAGAAGTAGCACCAGGAAGATCTTAAGACCCGTGTGGCGGTGGCGACGGCGAACCTTGGCCTGTTTGCGGTCCTGCTGGACCATCTCGGACTCGGACAGCGTAAAGAAGCCGGTGTCAGAGGGGTCGGGCATAAACTGACCGGTCGCACCCGTTGGATCGAGCGGGTCGACAGCGGGAGCGTCCATCGCGGGAGCCGGAGCCGTGGCCATGGCCGTCTGGGCCGAAAGCGCGTCGAGCGAGTCGTGCACGCGGGCAAGCTCGTCGGCCTGCTCGGGCGTGAGTTGGTAGATGCCGTCGGCGGTAGCGGCGTTAAAGGCATCGAGCGCATCGGAGGGACGGCCGGCGGCGGAAAGCGCTTGGCCCATGCCGGCGTTGAGGGCGCGCGTATCGTCGCGCGGGCCGGCAAAGTCGATAGCCGTGCGGTAGGTCTCAACGGCGTCCGCGGGGCGGCCGAGCTTGATGAAGCAGCGGCCCAAATCGCCGAGGGCGGCGGCAGGAGCCGGGTTGGCGCCGTCGATGGCAGCCTGACGGAAGGCGGTACCGGCGTTGGCATAGTCGCCCGACTGGAACAGTGCGTTGCCCAGACCCAGGTAGGCCTTAAACGGTGTGGCGTAGGAGGCGTCCTGGGTAGCTGCAGAGAACGCCTGGGCGGCCGTGGTGTAGTCGCCCGCCGCGGCGAGTGCCTTGCCGCGGTTGGTGAGCAGGGCGCCGCGCTTGCCATAGGCGCCGTCGTTGAGGGCGGCGGCGTAGGCCTCGGCGGCCTCGGCGTACATGCCCAGATGCATCAGGGCGTTGCCGCGCAGATGGTCGGCCTCACCCATGACCTCGTCGGGAGTCTTTGCCGCGCCAAGCATCTGGGCGGCAGCGGAAAAATCACCCGCGCGATAAGCGGCGCGGCCCTGTTGGATCAGCTGGCTATTCAAGGAAGTCCCCTTTACTCGTGAACGATCTCGACGTGAACGATCTCGTCGCCGGCGCGCAGCTGCGAGATGACGTCGAGGCCCTCGACCGTGGTGCCAAAGACGGTATAGCCGGAGTCGAGGTTGTGCTGGGCACCCAGGCAGAAGTAGAACTGAGAGCCCGCGGAATCGGGATCCATGGAGCGGGCCATGGCAAGCGCACCGTCAACATGGCTGTTGCGCGGATTGGTGGCAAACTCGCCCTTGATGCAGTAGCCAGGGCCGCCGGTACCGGGCATGCCGTCGGGACCCTCAAGGCCGGCAGCGACGTCGGCGCCGGACATATCGCGGGTATTGGGGTCGCCGCCCTGGATCACAAAGCCGGGCACATAGCGATGGAACTTAAGGCCGTCATAGAAGCCCATCGTGGAAAGCTCGCAGAAGTTCGCCACATGGATGGGGGCGCCATCACCGTCAAACTTGACCTTGATGGTGCCCTTCGACGTCTCGATCACCGCGCACTCGTCACCGACGATCTGGTACTCGGGCGTATAGAGCTCTTTCTTAAAACCAAACATGTGGTTCCTTCCTCGTGCGTTTAAAGCATATTTGTACGAATTGTAGCAATAAGCACGGGCTTCCATCAATTGCGCACGCAGGTTATGCCGCCGGAGGGCAACAAATTACGAGCGCTGCTGCGGCTTCCATGCGCTCACGTTGGCGTCGTACTGCTTCAGCGCGCTGTTGCCGCCTTGCGCGATGGGCGCCAGAATCTCGCTCTGACGGGCACTCAGCGACTCGCCGTCGGGAATGGAAAGCGAGATATCCCAGCTCTGGCAGATCACGTCGACACGCTCGTACATCCACTGGGCAAGCTGCTTTAGATGATCGATGTCCTCCGCATAGGCCGTGTCGTCTTGAACCTTGAGGTTGTTGAGCTCATCCTGCGTCTTTTTAATCTGATCGCGTAGGGCATAGGCGCTCTGCGACAGCTCCTGGCGGGTGGAGAGCGGTGTACGCAGGTAGCCGTTATTAAACGAATCGATGACCTCACCGATCTGATCCTCGTCGCTGTACGACACGATGGTCTGGTACAGGCCGTCGAGCTTTGTGTAGAGCTGGTCGTCGGTTAAGACGGTCTCCTTTTGAACGGCCTCGGACGCATCCTCTTGCTTGGGCTCTTTCTCGGCAGCCTCGCCCTTTTGGCGCGACGGGAAGGTGGTCTTGGCAGCCTGGCCAAACTGGTCGTAGAAGCCGGGCATGACGCCCATGGGATCGGCAGTCACAAACCAATACGCACCACCGCACACGGCGGCGAGCACCGCGATGACGATGAGCGGTTTGGGGATATGGCGCTTGTGCTTGTGATAGGCATCCTCGTCGGGGTGGGCCTTGCGCTTGGGCTTTTGCTTTTTGGGCTGGGCATCATCGCGCAGGGACACCGGCGTGGGGATATCGACCTTGGGGATGCCAAAGTCCTTATCGAAGGCAGGCAGTACGCAGGTCTCGTTGGGATCGGCTGCATCGGAGAGCACCGCGGCGGCAGATGCCGGTGCGTGGGGCACCTCGGTATCGATCTGTTCCTGCGTCAGGCGCGGAAAGCCGGCCGTGCGCCCTGCGGCCAGGTCGGATGCGGCCGCGTTCTCGGAAAGGATGCCTGGCGCGGGGCGACCACACTTGGGACAGGTACGGTCATGCGGGGACAGACGGGCGCCGCAGCCGTCGCAGAACACGAACTCGGTATGCTCGGGGCCATCGCCCGGACCAACGTATGCGTTGCAATAGGGGCAGAACGAGGCGCCGTCCTCGATGGTCTTTAGGCAATGCGGGCAGATCACGGCATCCTCTTTCCGAAGCAACTCAAACAATTGAGGTTAGAGCATAACATCGCCACGGCCCCACAAGCGCAAGGCACCAATTCAACATCGCTAAGGTAGCTAATTTGGGACGGGGCTTTTTTAGCTGCCCTGCCGCCAATTGGCCAAATCGATCGCGTCATCAACTAGAACAGCTAAAAAAGCCCCGTCCCAAATTAGCTACCCTGTGAGGTGTGGTTATTTTTTCTTTTTCTTGGGCATCGAGACTTTGATGCCCTGGGCCGATTTGGTCACGCGAGAGCGCTTGGCAACGTCGCTCTTCTTATTCTTGGGCTGGGCCTTTTCCACACCCTCGAGTGCACGGGCCTCGGCATCGCGCGCAGTGCGCACCTCGCGGCGCTGCGCCATATCGGCGGCAACGCGCTTGGCAAAACGCTCGGCGGTCGATCCCGTCGAGCTCACCTTGCCGCCGCCGCGACCCAGGCGAACGCGCACGCCACGGCCAAAGCCGGTAGCCGCATGACGGCGACGGGGCTTGAGCGCGTCCATCATCGTGGCAAGCTTAAAGAACACCGCGCAGGTAAAGACGACGATAACCGCCAAGATGACCATCTGGCCCATCGACAGGTTGGCGATGGACAGCAGCCCCGGGAACCCGATAACGCCCGTCAAAATACCAGCGATGACAAACACGAAAAGCACCACGCGCAAGGGCGTGAGCGGCTGCGAGATGCGCCAGATCAGGCTGACGCTCGCCGCGCACGACGTGAGCAGGCACATGGTCGAAAGCGTAAGCTGGCTAAAGCCAAATACGCGCGCCACAAAGATATCGAGCGCCGCGGCCAAAATGACCGCAATCGACGCCGGCAGCGCACGCTTGAGCACGTTGGTCAAGAACGACTCCTTCACGCGGGCGTTGTTGGGCTCCAGGCCCAGCACAAAGCCCGGCGCGCCGATGCAGAAGAAGTTGATGAGCGTCATCTGAATGGGCTCGAAGGGATACGGCGGCAGCGCGATGCACAGCGCCGCCAGGCCCATCGAGAACAGCGTCTTGGTCAGAAAGAGCGCGGCAGAGCGCTGCAGGTTATTGATAGAGCGACGGCCCTCGGCCACCACAGCGGGCATCGAGGCAAAATCGTTATCGACGAGCACGATCTCGGCCACATTGCGCGCAGCATCGGAGCCGGCGGCCATCGCCACAGAGCAGTCGGCCTCCTTGAGCGCCAACACGTCGTTGACGCCATCGCCCGTCATGGCCACGGTGTGCCCGCGGCGCTTGAGCGCCTGTACGAGCTCGCGCTTCTGCTGCGGCGTCACACGCCCAAAGACGTGATAGCGGTCCACCGCCGCATCGAGCTTGGCTGGCGTATCGAGGGTCGTGGCGTCCACGTAAGCGTCGGCGCCCAGCACGCCCACCACGCGCGCGATCGACGAAACCGTACGCGGGTCGTCGCCGCTGATCACGTTGAGGGTCACGCCCTGCTCGTTAAAGTAGCCGATGGTCTCGGCCGCCGAGGTACGGATCTCGTCACGGATGGTCACAAAACCCACGGGCTCGGCCTCGCCCACCATATCGCCGTCGGGCGTAAAGCCGTCCACGCGCGCCACCACGAGCACACGGCAGGTATCGGCGAGCTCGGCCACACGATTCTCGACCTGCGCAAATGCGCGATCAGAGAGCACAAACTGCGCGGCGCCCATCACATAGGAGCCCTGCGCAAACGACGCGCCGCTCCACTTTTTGGACGACGAGAACGGAATGACCGACAGCGGCTCGGACACCTCGACCGGACGATCGGCGTAGTAGTTGAGCAGCGCCTGGCAGGTCTCGTTGGCATCTGCCGAGGTCGCACGCGCCACGTTGGAGAGCGCGAAGTCGAGCACCGTGGTCTCGACGGGAACAGCTGCCTCGTCCGAGTCCGCGCCAAAGCCAACACCCTCAACAGGCAGCGGGTAGGTGCCCTCGACCTCCATACGGCCCGAGGTAATGGTGCCCGTCTTGTCCAGGCACAGCACGTCGACGCGCGCGAGCGTCTCGATGCAGTAGAGCTGCTGTGCCAGCACCTTGCGACGCGCCAGGCGCACCGTGGCAATCGCGAGCACCGACGAAGTCAGCAGCACCAGGCCCTGCGGAATCATGCCCAGCAGGGCACCCACCGTGGACAGCAGCGCCGAAGAAGGCACACGACCAGCCAGCAGCTCGGAGAAGCTCCAGGAAAGCGCGCTATCGCCCGGGGATCCCGCGGCATCCCACAGCTCGCTCACACTCGAGGAAAAGAGCGCCAGACCAAGCGGAATCATGATAATGCTCGCGAACCGCACGATGGCGTTCAGCGCGTTCATGATCTCGGAATTGACCTTTTTGACGTACTTGGCCTCGTTGTTGATCTTTGCCACGTAGTTATCGGCGCCGACATGGATCACGCGGGCGCGCAGCAGGCCCGAGTCGATAAAGCTGCCGCTCATGAGCTCGGAGCCCAGCTGTTTCTTAATGAGGTCGCTCTCGCCCGTCAGCAGGCTCTCGTTGACGAGCGCCTCGCCCGACACCACCACGGCGTCGGCCGGAATCTGGTCGCCGCGCCCCAGGCGAATGATGTCGTCGAGCACGATCTGGTCCAGGTCAAGCTCCACCTCGGCGCCGTCGCGCACCGCGATGGCCTTCTTTGAGGTGAGCAGCGTAAGCTTGTCGACCATCCGCTTGGAACGCATGGACTGGATGACGCCAATTGCCGTGTTCAAGAACACCACGAACAGGAACGTCAGGTTCTTAAACGAACCGGTCAGCAACACCAAAATCGCCAAGACCACGTTGATCAAGTTAAACAGCGTGCAGAGGTTCTCGATGATGAGCTCTTTGACCGACTTGGTCTTGAGCTCCATGTTGCGGTTGATCTTACCGGCGGCGATGCGCTCCTCGACCTCGGCGGTCGAGAGTCCGCGCTCGATATCCGTTGCTGCCATACCACGTCCCATCACGTCGCGTCGGTATAAGAAAACCGCCCGGACCATGCGAGGTTCGGACGGTCTTACGTTCGATGGTGCCCCATGTTGGATTCGAACCAACGGCCTTCTGCTCCGGAGGCAGACGCTCTAATCCCCTGAGCTAATAGGGCGAACGGTAGGCATTATACCCAAGTGCGCCACGGGCTCACAAAATAATAGAAAAAGCTTTGCAATTACGTGGGAGACGCGCCGCGACGGCGCGCTTTAGACGGCACAAGCGACTCAGATAGTATAAACTCACATGCACCATATAATGCGGCTCGCGATGCGGGCCGTTTTTTGCAAGGGCCATCCATCGAGGTGAGAGGCACACCATGATTGCAATTTTAAAGCAGAGCGCCAGCGACGAGGCCGTAAGCCACATCGTTAGCTGGATCGAGAAAAAGGGACTCAAGACCGACGTCTCGCGCGGCGAGAACGAGACCATCATCGGCCTGGTGGGCGATACGACCAAGATCGACCCGTTCCTGCTCGAGTCCATGGACGTCGTCGAGCGCGTACAGCGCGTCTCCGAGCCGTTCAAGCGCGCCAACCGCAAGTTCCACCCCGAGGACTCCGTCATCGACTGCGGCCACGGCGTCAAGATCGGCGGCGACCAGTTCCAGGTCATCGCCGGCCCCTGCTCCGTCGAGGGCGAGAACCTCATCCGCATCGCCCGCCGCGTGAAGGCTGCCGGCGCCACAATGCTGCGCGGCGGCGCCTACAAGCCCCGCACCTCCCCGTACGCCTACCAGGGCATGGGTCCCGCCGGCCTGGACCTGCTGTGCGAGGCATCCGCCGAGCTCGACATGCCGATCGTCACCGAGATCATGGACCCGCGCGACGTGCAGGTCTTCCTCGACAAGAAGATCGACGTCATGCAGATCGGCGCTCGCAACGCCCAGAACTTCCCCCTGCTCAAGGAGGTCGGCAAGACGCAGACCCCGATCCTGCTCAAGCGCGGCATGTCCGGCACCGTCGACGAGCTGCTTATGGCAGCCGAGTACATCATGAGCGAGGGCAACGACAACGTCATCCTGTGCGAGCGCGGCATCCGCACCTTCGAGACCCGCACCCGCAACACCTTCGACCTCAACGCCGTGCCGGTGCTGCACCACCTGTCGCACCTGCCCGTCGTCGCCGACCCCAGCCACGCCACCGGTTACACGCGCTATGTTGAGCCCATGGCGCTCGCCGCGACCGCCTGCGGCGCCAACGGTCTGGAGATCGAGGTCCACGACGACCCGAGCCACGCTTGGTCCGACGGTGCTCAGGCCCTCACCCCCGACCAGTTCGACGACACCATGCGCCGCATCCGCGCCATCCGCGAGGTCGTCTGCCAAGAGACCATTCAGGAGTAGCCCATGGGTACGGTGAGAAACGCACGCGTTAACCAAGGTGGCCCCAAGTGCGCCGGCATCGTGGGCCTGGGCCTCATCGGCGGCAGCTTTGCCCGCGGCTATGCGCAGGCGGGCGTCCGCGTGCTGGCCTGGGACCCCGATGACGACGTCATGACGGCCGCCAGCATGGGCACCGTTGCCGGCGAGCTCAACGACGAGACGCTCGGCGAATGCGACATCATCGTCCTGGCATGCTACCCCGAGGCCTGCATCGAGTGGCTCGGGGCGCACGCCCAGGCACTCGCCGACGCCACCGATACCGAGGCCATCATGGGCCCCGTGGTGATCGACACCGTGGGCGTCAAGGGTATCGTGTGCGAGCGCGCCTTTGAGCTTGCCCGCGAGCACGGTTTTTACTTTGTGGGCGCGCACCCCATGGCGGGCACGCAGTTCTCGGGCTACGCGCATTCCCGCGCCGACCTGTTCCAGGGCGCACCGCTCGTGCTCGTTCCGCCCGCGGTGGACGACGCACTTAAGCTGGAGCTTTTGGGCCAGGTGCGCGAGATGGTACGTCCCCTGGGCTTTGGCAAGTTCAGCGTAACGAGTGCCGCCGAGCACGACCGCGTCATCGCCTTTACGAGCCAGCTCGCGCACGTCGTCTCCAACGCCTACGTTAAGAGCCCGACCGCTCAGGTCCACCACGGCTTTTCGGCCGGCAGCTACCGCGACCTCACCCGCGTGGCGCACCTCAATCCGCAGATGTGGTCCGAGCTGATGATCGACGACGCCGATGCGCTCGCCTTCGAGATCGACCATCTGATCGAATCGCTTGGCGCCTACAGCCGCGCCCTTAAGGACCGCGACCAGCGCTATCTGGAGAATCTCCTTGCCGAGGGCGACCGCATCAAGCGCGCGCTCGACGACGAGGCCTCCCACTAGACCACCTATCACGCCAGGTCGAAAGGACCGAAGCTTATGGCGATTACCATCGATATCGACACCGCACGCCCCTACCAGGTGCACGTCGGCACGTTTTTGCTGGAGCAGGCGGGACCGCTCGTACGCGCCACTGCCGGTGGGTCGCGCGCGGTCATCGTGACGGACACCAACGTAGGTCCCCTCTACCAGATGCCCGTTAAGCAAAGCCTCGAATCCACAGGCTACGAGGTGAGCATCTGCACCTTCGAGGCCGGCGAGGCCCATAAGCGTGCCGAGACCTACGTTGCCATTTTGGAGTTTGTGGCCGAGCACGAGCTTTCGCGCTCCGACGTGATCATAGCGCTCGGCGGCGGCGTCGTGGGCGACGTGGCGGGCTTTGTGGCCGCAACCTACATGCGCGGCTGCAAGTTTGTGCAGATTCCCACCAGCCTGCTCGCTATGGTGGACTCATCGGTCGGCGGCAAGACGGCCATCGACCTGGCTGCCGGCAAGAACCTGGCCGGAGCCTTTTGGCAACCAAGTGTTGTCATCGCCGACGTGGGATGCCTGGCCACCCTCACGCCCGAGCAGTTCGCCGACGGCTGCGGCGAGGTCGTCAAGCACGCCGTGATCGCCGACCCGGAGCTCTTCGAAGAGCTCGAGACGACCCCGCTCACACTTGAGCTGCTCAACCGCGACGTGGCCCGTGTGGCGCTCATCATCGCCCGCAATATCGACATCAAGCGCGCCGTAGTCGTTGCCGACGAGCGCGAAACCAATCAGCGCAAGCTCCTCAACTTTGGCCACAGCGCCGGGCACGCCGTCGAGGCCTGCGAGCACTATGAGCTCGGCCACGGCAACTGCGTGTCGATTGGCATGGGCATCATCACGCGTGCCGCAGCCCTGCATGGCGTTTGCGTTGCTGCACTGCCCGGTCGTATTGAGGAGCTCTGCGCCCGCCACGGCCTCAAGACCCGCTGCAAGCTTTCCGCCGATGCTGTCTTTGCCGAGGCACTCCACGACAAAAAGCGCGCGGGCGACACCATCGACCTGGTAATTCCGCACGGCATTGGCCGCTGCAGCATCGACCGCACACCGCTTTCCACCTTCCATGATTTGATTGCCGAGGGCCTCGGCCAGAAGGGAGACGTTTCCGCATGTTAGCCCGCATCACCCCCTCCCCGCTCAAGGGCACTGTTCCCGCCATCGCGTCCAAATCGATGGCGCATCGTCTCATCATCTGCGCCGCGCTTGCCAACGGCGAGACGCACGTTACCTGCAACACCACCTGCGCCGATATCGAGGCCACGGTGCGCTGCCTTACGGCACTCGGCGCCCGCATCGAGACCGTCGAGGACGGCTTTCAGGTCCACCCCACCATGAAGAGCGTTGAATTTGGCCTGCTCAAGGCCCTTGCCGGCGGCACACTCGACTGCGGAGAGAGCGGCTCCACACTACGCTTCATGCTGCCCGTCGCCTGCGCGCTGGGCGCGGAGGCCACCTTCGTGGGCCAGGGCCGACTGGGCGCCCGCCCGCTCTCCCCGCTCTCGGATGAGATCATCGCCGCCGGTTGCGACCTGCAGGGTCTGGGCGGCTTTCCGCTCAAGACGAGCGGCCGCATGCGCCCGGGTACCTTTATGCTGCCGGGCAATGTGAGCTCGCAGTACATCTCGGGCCTACTGTTGGCGGCCCCGCTGCTGTCCCAGCCCTCCTGCGTGCAGGTGACCGGGCTCATCGAGAGCCGCCCCTACATCAACCTGACGATCCAGGCCATGAAGGCCTTCGGCATCGAGGTCAACGTCGAGCGTATTCCGGCCAAGGACGGCCAGCCCGAGGTCACGAACTTCCGCGTGAACAGTGGCTCGTACCGCACGCCCGGCAGCGTAGCCGTCGAGGGCGACTGGTCCAACGCCGCCTTTTGGCTGTGCGCCGGCGCCATCGGCACCGACCCCATCACCGTCGAGGGCGTGTCGCTGAGCTCCGCACAGGGCGACCGCAACGTGCTCGCCGCGCTTTCGCGCTTTGGCGCCCGCATCGTGCGCTCCACGAACGCCGCCACCGTCCAGTCCGACAAGCTCGCCGGCTTTGAGATGAGCGCCCACGACATTCCGGACCTGGTCCCTGTTATTTCGGCCGTGGCATCGCTGGCTCAGGGCCGCACGTTCATCCGTGACTGCGCGCGCCTGCGCATCAAGGAGTCTGACCGTCTGGTCACCACCACCCGCGAACTTACCGCGCTGGGCGCGCAGGTGCGCATCGCCGGCGATGACCTCATCATCAAGGGTGTCGATGCCTTCACCGGCGGCGAGGTCGATTCGCACAACGACCACCGCATCGCCATGATGGCCGCCATCGCCGCAAGCCGTGCTACCGGCGAGGTCGTGATCCACGGCGCCGAGGCCGTCAACAAGTCCTATCCCGATTTCTTCGACCACTACCGCCTGTTGGGCGGCAAGGTCACGCTCGAGGAGGAGTAGCATGTCCTCGACCTTTGGCAACGTCTTGCACGTAAGCATCTTCGGCCAGTCGCACTCCCCCGCCATCGGCTGCTCGCTCGATGGCATTCCGGCAGGTATCGCCGTTGACCTGGAGCAGCTGCAGACCTTTTTGGACCGTCGCGCCCCCGGCCGTGACGAGACCGCGACCAAGCGCCGCGAGGCCGATGCCGTCCACATTATCGCCGGCATGATTGATGGGCACACCACCGGCGCGCCCATCGCAGCGATCATCGAGAACACCAACACGCGCTCCAAGGACTACTCCGAGCTGCGCCGCAAGCCCCGCCCGGGCCATGCGGATTTCCCGGCGCGCGTGAAATACCACAACATGCACGACGTCGCTGGCGGCGGACACTTCTCCGGCCGCCTGACGGCGCCCCTGTGCATCGCGGGCGGCATCGCGCTGCAGGCGCTCGAGGCCCGCGGCGTTAAAATCATGGCGCACGTCGCGCAGATCGGTGGTATCTCCGACCTGCCCATGGACGACATGGTCTATCGCGAGGCCGACCGCAAGGCGATCCTTTCGAACGACCTGCCGTGCATTGACGCCGCCGCAGCCGGCCGCATGCGCGAGGAGATCCTGGCCGCGCGCGACGAGCTCGACAGCATCGGCGGCATCGTGGAGTGCGGTATCTACGGCCTGCCCGCGGGCATCGGCGACCCCATGTTCGACGGCATCGAGAACCGCATCGCGCAGATTGCGTTTGGGATTCCCGCCGTGAAGGGCGTGGAGTTTGGCATGGGCTTTGCCGTCGCAGCCATGCGCGGCAGCGAAAACAACGACCCGTATCGCATCGACGCCGAGACCGGCGAGATCGAGGTCGAGTCCAATAATGCCGGCGGCATCCTGGGCGGCATTTCGACCGGCACACCCGTCATGTGGCGCATGGCCGTAAAGCCCACGCCCTCCATTGGCCGCGAGCAGCAGACGGTGGACATGGACGCTATGGAAAATGCCGAGCTCTCGGTCCACGGCCGCCACGATCCCTGCATCGTCCCGCGCGCCGTCCCCGTAGCCGAAGCAGCCGCAGCGCTGGCCATCTGGGACGCCCTCCTCGAAGACGCTGCACAGCGTTAGTCCACCAACCCCAAGGGTAGTTAATTTGGGACGGGGCTATTTTAGCTACCCCCCATATGCCAGTTGATATTTGCGCTGACACCCATCGATTCATCGACAGTCAAAGGGTAGCTAAAAAAGCCCCGTCCCAAATTAACTACCCCCGTATAACCATTCACGAAAGGGGTCCCTATGGACCTTGCTGACATCCGCAAGACCATCGATGGCATCGACACCACGCTGCTCAACAGTTTTGTCGAGCGCATGGACATTGCCACCGAGGTCGCCAAATCGAAAATCGAGATAGGCAAGGCCGTCTTCGACCCCGCCCGCGAGCGCTCCAAGCTCAACGACCTTGCCGGCCGCGCTCCCGAGCGCTACGAGGCGCAGACCATCACGCTGTTCCGCCTCCTCATGAGCATGAGCAAGGCTGAGCAGCAGCGCTATATCAACGAACTCAAGGGCATCACGGTCTCGCAAGGGGCACACGCCACGGCCGAGGCCTTCGATACGCCCTTCCCCCAGACCGCCAGCGTCGCCTGCCAGGGCGTTGAGGGCGCCTACAGCCAAATCGCCGCGTGCAAGCTCTTCGACGTGCCCGATATCGCGTTCTTCGACACCTTCGAAGGTGTCATGCGCGCCGTGCGAGACGGCTTCTGCGAGTTTGGCGTACTACCCATCGAAAACTCCACCGCAGGCTCGGTCAACGCGGTCTACGACCTGCTCGCGCAGTTCGACTTCCACATTGTGCGCTCGCTGCGCCTCAAGATCGACCACAACCTGCTAGTCAAGCCCGGCACCAAGCTGCAGGATGTTCGTGAGGTCTATAGCCACGGTCAGGCCATCGCGCAATGTGCCGGCTTTATTGAGGCGCACGGCCTGCACGCCACCAAGTATCCCAACACGGCTATGTCGGCTGAGATGGTCGCCAACTCCGAGCGCACCGACGTCGCCGCCATCGCCTCGCGCAGTTGTGCGGCGCTCTACGGTCTGGAGGTGCTGGAGCCCAACATTCAGGACTCGGACAACAACTACACGCGCTTTGTCGTCATCAGCCGCGAGCCACGCGTCTATCCCGGTGCCAACCGCACCTCGCTCATGATCACCACGGCCAACGAGCCGGGCGCCCTCTATCGCGTGCTCGAGCGCTTCTATGCGCTCAACATCAACCTTATCAAGCTCGAGAGCCGCCCCATCCCCGGTCGCGACTTTGAGTTTATGTTCTACTTCGATCTGGACTGCCCCTTTGGTAGCAAAGCCCTCGACGACCTGCTCGACTCGATTGACGACGTGTGCGAGAGCTTCACCTACTTTGGCAGCTACACGGAGGTGCTCTAGATGACTGACGTCGCCACAACCCGTCCCTACGGCGTGCTGGGCCGTGTACTGGGCCACAGCTACACCCCGACCATCTACAAGGAGCTCGCGGGGCTTGAGTACGTGCGTTTTGAGCGCGAGCCCGAGGACCTCGAGGCCTTTATGACGGGCAACGAATGGGAGGGCACTAACGTGACCATTCCCTACAAGCGCGCCGTCATGGACTACCTGGACGAGCTGAGCCCACTCGCCGAACGCATGGGCAACGTCAACACGATCACGCGCCTGCCCGATGGCCGTCTGCGCGGAGACAACACCGACTACTTCGGTTTCCAGTGCCTGGTCGAGGAGCTGGGTGTGGAGATTGCCGGCGAGAAGGTCCTCGTGCTCGGAGCCACCGGCGGTGCCGGCACCACGGCAAGTATGGTGCTGGGCGACCTGGGCGCGATCGTGGTGCCCGTGGGACGCACGAGCGAGGTCAACTACGACAACATCGCACAGCAGTCCGATGCCGCGTTGCTCGTCAACTGCACGCCCGCCGGTATGTTCCCTCACTGCCCCGACGCGCCTTGCACGCTCGAGGGCCTCGACGCGCTCGAGGGCGTCATCGACATCGTCTACAACCCCGCCCGCACGGGACTCATGCTCGAGGCCGAGCGTCGCGGCATCCCCTGCATCGGCGGTTTGCTCATGCTTGTGGCCCAGGCGGCGCAAGCTGTCGAGCGCTATACCGGCCAAGTCACCCCGCGCGAGCGCATCCTGGACGTGACGGAGCGCCTGTCCCGCCATGAGCAGAACATCGCACTGATCGGCATGCCGGGCTCGGGCAAAACCCGCGTGGGTGAGCAGATTGCCCTGCTCACCGGTCGCGAGCACATCGACCTGGACCGCGCCCTCGAGGAGCGTCTGGACATGCCTTGCGCCGACGTTATCGTCGAGCGCGGCGAGCCGGCCTTCCGTGAGCAAGAGACGGCGGCCCTGGCCGACATCTCCAAGCGCAGCGGCCTGGTGCTCTCCACCGGCGGTGGCGTCGTCACGCGCGACGAGAACTACCCGCTGCTGCACCAGAACAGCCAGATTGTGATGCTCAACCGTAAGCTCGATGAGCTCGCCCACAAGGGTCGCCCCATCACCGCCCGCGACGGTATCGACAAGCTCGCCGAGCAGCGCATGCCGCGCTACCGCGCCTGGGCCGACTACATCATCGACTCGCGCGACTGCGCAGTCAACACCGCCCAAGCCCTCCTCGACACCCTCTAAAACCTACCAAATAGGGACAGGTTTATTTTGGCAGGTTTTATCTGGGCAAACGTCGAAGATCAAAAGACCGGCTACGCTAACCAACCGCAAAGGAAGCAACCATGAAAGCTCTCGTCATCAACGGACCCAACCTCAATATGCTCGGCATTCGCGAGCCGGGCATCTACGGCAGCGACAACTACGACCGCTTGGTCCAGATCTGCAAGGAGGCCGGCGCCGCACAGGGCTTCGACGAAGTCGAGGTCTTCCAGTCCAACCACGAGGGCAGCATCGTCGATAAGATCCAGGAGGCTTACGGCAAGGTCGACGGCATCGTCATCAACCCGGCGGCTTACACGCACACGAGCGTGGCGATCCTGGACGCCCTCAAGGCCGTAGCCATCCCCGCCGTCGAGGTCCACATCAGTGCCGTCGAGACGCGCGAGGACTTCCGCCAGGTAAGCTACGCCCGCCTGGCCTGCTTTGCCACCATCACCGGCGAAGGCCTCCAGGGCTACGCCCATGCGTTGGAGCTGCTGAAAGAGCATCTGCTACACTAATCCCTGGGACAACATAATCAGGTTTGTTTGTTCCAAAACGTAAGCAACTGTTCGATTGACACACAAAGGAGCATATCCATGTCCCAGTACGATTACCTCGTCGTCGGTGCCGGCCTTTCGGGCGCCGTCTTTGCCAACGCCGCCAAGCGCGCCGGCAAGTCGGTCCTGGTCATCGACCGCCGCGACCACATCGCCGGCAACATCTACACCGAGGAGGTCGAGGGCATCCAGGTCCACCGCTACGGCGCCCACATCTTCCACACCTCCATGAAGGACGTCTGGGACTACGTCAACCGCTTTGCCGAGTTCAACAACTACGTCAACTCGCCGGTCGCCAACTTCCACGGCAACATGTACAACATGCCCTTCAACATGAACACCTTCGCCAAGATGTGGCCGGGCGTCGTCACGCCGGCCGACGCCCGCGCCAAGATCGCCGAGCAGGTGGCTGCCGAGAACATCGGCGAGCCGCAGAACCTCGAGGAGCAGGCTCTGTCCCTCGTGGGCCGCGACATCTTCGAGACGCTCGTGAAGGGCTACACCGAGAAGCAGTGGGGCCGCGACTGCCGCGACCTGCCCGCGAGCATCATCAAGCGCCTCCCCTGCCGCTTCACCTACGACAACAACTACTTCAACGACCGCTACCAGGGCATCCCCATGGGCGGCTACACCAAGATGGTCGCCAACATGCTCGAGGGCGTCGAGGTGCGCTGCGGCGTGGAGTACAAGGAGCTGATCGCCGCCGAGCCCGACATCGCCGCCAAGACGATCTACTGCGGCCCCATCGACGCGTTCTACGACTTTAAGCTGGGCACGCTGGAGTACCGCAGCCTGCGCTTTGAGACCGAGACGCTCGACGAGCAGGACCACCAGGGCGTGGCCGTGGTCAACTACACCGAGCGCGAGATTCCCTACACGCGCATCATCGAGCACAAGCACTTCGAGTTTGGCACGCAGGACAAGACCGTCATCACGCGTGAGTACCCGGCCGACTGGAAGCCCGGCGACGAGCCCTACTACCCCATCAACGACGCCAAGAACGAGGCCCTCTACAAACAGTACGAGGAGCTCGCGGCGCAGGAGGGCGACGTGGTCTTTGCCGGTCGCCTGGGCGGCTATAAGTACTACGACATGGACAAGGCCATCGCCGCGGCCTTCGAACTCGTTCGCAACGAGCTGGGCGTGGAGCCCACGGAGGCGTAAAGGTCCAAAAAAAAACGGGCCTCTTCGCGAGCCGAAAACAGCACAAGCAGGCACGCCAACGCCGGCAGGAGCAATTTCGCCTTTGCCGGCGTTTTAGTATGGAGACGAAGTTGGCTGTTCTGTCCATTATATATCCGATGATATGGGTGGACACGCCCCGCCACAGAAGCAAAAACCGGAAGTATGCGGCAAATTCTAAACATGCCGAGCACACTGTGTTCTAGTCTTTGCACTCGATCTGGCAATTGCTCATCTGCTATTTCAACAAGTCGACCAGCAGAAGCTCCCCATTCTTCCGCTTGCTCGTCTCGGCATGAGCTTTAATTGCTTTAACAAGTTTTTCGCCGTCACCCCAATATTCCTCAAGAAAATCCTTCTCTTTAATTTTGCCTAGTCCAAGACGCTGTTTGCAGAATTCGTTAGGCTTAAGTTGCCTGTCCCTTCTGGTCGCATTCTCCCAATCCCGATAGGCACCCTCGGCGTGAATCACAAGCATCTCAATCTCCGGTCGCGTAAGAAAACTCAGCACTTTAGTGCCGTTCTGTCTACGCTTTGGAAACTCAAACTTGGGAGCGCTGCTGTCCACAATCCGTGCGACCACAAGCCCTTCAGCCCCAGCAGTCTCGTAGTTCATCGAGAAATAGTCGTTTGCAATTTCAGACGCCTTGCGTTTTCGCGTGTAAGGACGATCGACAATAAGGGCATCTTTGACCACTCGTTCTCTTGGAACGATCAACAAATCGTTGTCATACAACACCTGGATAACGGCGCCCTCTGCAGTTCCCTCACAGCTAAACAAGACAAAACGACTTGATAGAATGTCTTTTGCCTGATTACCCATTGATGTGCTCGCAAACATACTCGCGCATCGCTTGAACGTCGGGGTACTTAGGCATAGACCCCTTGATCACATTGTTGATGATCACATCGCTCTTTTTGTTCTCAATCCGATTGATACGCTCGGAATACTTGATGAGCTCCGTCTTAAACGAATCGTCACGCACAAGAACAAATACATTGTCTTTACGTCTTAGCACATCAAGAAGCTCCGAGTAATGAGTCGAAAAAAGCAAGGTTGCCCCATGGGGGTTCGTAACGGGAGAAGCAAAAAGCTCAATCACTGTACCTACAAGCGATCTGTTAAGACCCGTTTCAATCTCGTCCACAATCAGATAGCCCCCATTTCTGAGAGCAGTTATCGCTTGATTGACCAGTTCCGCACCCAAAACCGTTCCATTTGACAGAACAGAAGTCGCGATCGCGACATTCATCACCCGCTCCGCTCGTTCTCCCTTAAACTTAAGATGGAACACTTGGTTTTCCTTGTTCCAGACAAGATATTCTACGCTCGGATCAAAAGCCTGAACAACAGGAGTTGGCAAGCTCGTCAAAGGCAGCGTGCGCTCGGGAGACTCCACCGAGACGATTTTTTTGCCCGTGATGACAGACACAATCGACATGTTGTCATCCAAGAAAGTTCGTTGGGCATCGTTAAGAACAAGGTCGCCATCAGCAGGCCCCTCACGAACCAGGATAGGCTCAGAGACATCCTTCAGACGCTCGATATTCAAAACGACCTTTCTAGAGACGCGTGATGTGGGACATCTCCAAAGCCATTCGTTCTCAAATGTAAGCGATCCCGCAAAAGAAGTATCATCTACGGCTTCGCCATCCGCTTTGTGAAGTTGAGATTCAATAAGATATACCGAACCTTTTTCGAAAAATACACAAGTCACATTGACCTGGCGCTCCAAGTTTCCGAGAACATCGGAACCAGTTGCAAAGCGTCGCATAACAAAGCTGCCAGACATATAGCCAAGCACAAAGCGCACAAGGTTGAGAGTCGTTGTCTTACCGGATGCGTTTACGCCAACAACGCCCATAACATTTTGAGAATAGAGCGAGGATCCCACCGGCAGCGGGAACACATCGGCGAAATTACCTTCCTCATCGCTCAAAACGCGATCAGCGGCAATAAAATCAAGCTCCAAACGCTTGTCCTTAAACAGCGTGACCCCATCAATTCTTAATTTAAGAAGTTTCAAAGCGACCTCCTTTTAGACAATCCAATTATAAACAGTTTTCTTGTTTATAATTTGAGAAACATGATGGCTACGGATTGTTCAGAGAAAGCAAAACAGCGTGACAGCGGGAGCGTGCAAAAAACAATGGCTTCTATAACGGCCGCAACCAGCTCCGCCCCCATTCGTCAGCAACATCTCGACCATCACGCCACCCATTTGCGAAAGCAATTATGTGTCACCGCAGAGAGAAGCATCGTTAAATCATCCAGTCTCAAGCGTAATCACAAGTAAGATCTATCGATATAAAAGCTGAAGTGCCAGTTTTTAAGCCGCGTATCAGCATCCCCGTTGTCATCAACAAACTCAGAGAGCATATCCGCACCGTCGGTAATTGGGCAGCGATCGCCCTCGTATTTCATAAAAGGAAAAGCACCGTCTCTGGAACCGGCAGCAAACACAAAACCTGATGGATCGATTACCCAACAGACATATGCATCCTTTCCGCGAGTAAGCAGCAGCGACCCGTTGCAGCCTTTGGGCAAGAAGCAGTCAAACGCCTCGTCCAAAGACGAATAGGCATTGGATTCCATCCAACTCCGATTCTCCAGGCTTGCAATTGTCCAAAGAAAGGACTTCATCTCTTCCAGATATGTCCAGTCAAACCATATCCCATCTTCATCGAACCCGCTCCTCCCTTTACCCGATTCAAACCGCTTAACCTTAGCGCTGGCGTTAGCGGCAGCTGTGTCAATCTCACGCTTAAAAGTGTCCAAGTAGGAAGCTTTTTCGGGCGGGTTTAAACACTCTAGATACTCGCGCGCATTCCATCCGTTGAAATGTTTGATGTATCGAAAGCTTGGAAGCAACGCCGCTGCGATATTAACAAACTCCTTTACAGGCAGATTCTCCCCCACAACGTTAATCCGCATGGACATCGATTCTAGCGAAGCATAATAGGCAAGCGCGAGAACATAGGGCGCGATGAATATTGGGTACCAGATTGAAAGAAATAGCGAGCTTAATTCAACGCCCCAGTCCATAGAAAACTAAGCATTTGAAAGCAGCAACGTTGTTGCAATACAAACAATGATGCACAAAACAACCCTCATGTTTTCAAACAAGCATAGATTGGATACATCACGTCAAGATGAAAATTGGGCATGGCCAATACCCAGAAACAAAAGGACTACTTGAAGAGCAACTTCAAACGGAATAGGGAAGCAGACCAGATTGATATAGAAAGACGCTAGTGCACCAAAGCGGACCTCAGGCACAATCAATTCGTTTTTAATTGAAGTGACCGATGTTGCCTTAGATGCAATTAACATAGAGGGAAACCCAACAAATACAACCTCAAGAATCGTGTCCAGCAAGATACCCGTATTCCAAAACCCGAATTCAAACGCTCCGTATATCAAAAGCGCAGAGTACGTTACAAGAATGAGCGCAGGAATCAGAATTTTGGGGCTTTGCGCACACTTGACAACATCAGCAAACGATTTAATAACGCTTAACAACTAACCCTTAGTCAGAAGATAAATCGCTATAAGACCCATCAATATAATTGATGCATATTCACGGTTATCCATTTGTCCGATGAGAGTTGCAACCACCCATTGGACTCCACTGAGGATCAATCAAGCCCCTCCTTAGCCGTGTTGAATCTAGACTCAAGATCACGCCGGGAATGTTGGTGCAAACGCGCCGACGACCAGCCATGCGTCGCCGAAGCCCTATGGAAGTCTGCGAACCATGAGGCGGCCCTCGAGGAGGAGCTTGTGCATGAGGTTCTTCCCGTGGTCTTTGTTGTCGAAAGACTCGCCGTAGGCAGCCAAGAGCTTCGTCACGTTTTTATGAACTTCCCTGCGAGCCTTTTCGACCATAACCTTCTCGGTCTCACCCTTCTTGCCATGAGGCCTATAGTAGAAGACGAGCCTCGTATCGCCACCGTAGAGGTCCACGGCATCGAAGATCGACTGAAAGTAGGAGTAGTCGGCCTCGGAAAGGGAGTGGCCGAAGAACTTGATGAAGCCCATCGAAGCGCCGTTTGACAACTTCGGCCGAACGACCCTCTGGAAGTCGACGGGGTCCTGCGCGAGCAGCCTGTAGGTCTTGGTGAACGGTATGGCCACGCTGGTGGGCCTGATCCCCTTCGCGTCTATGCCGAAGACGATGCCGTGCTCGTAGTCGCTCGCCCTACCGTGTATGTTGCAGAAGCAGTCGATGCCGAGGGCGTCGGAAAGGCGAACGTTGCTCGACAGGGGCTCGGTGTAGTTGAAGCTGAGGACGGAGGTCGAGGGGGGCACGCCATCTTCGTCAACCAGGTCTCTGCAGATGCGCTCCATCCGGGTCGCGGCGGAGTCGAGGTAGCCGGGCGTCCGCTGCACAAGGTCGTTGAGGTAGGAGGCGAAATACGACTCGTAGCGGTTCAGGTCGGCAAGGGACAGCGCGGCGAGCACGCTGCCGTCCAGCTTTCGGCCCCTCAGCCAATTGCTCAGCACATAGGAATAGACGGCATTGGTGCGCGCGGTCTGCGAGGGCTTGACCGAAGGATCGAGGACACATTCCGGGAGCCGGAGCATCTGGGGATCCTTCTGCCCGATTTTGTACAGCCACCGCCTAATCTGGTGTTCGACGTCGCACCAGCGCCAATTATGCCCCTTCTCCTGCTTGAGAATGAGATCCCAGATAGTGGTGTTCTCCGGATGGGCAACCAAATCGGATTTCGCTCGGTAGTCGTGAAAGTCGGAGAAGCTCGATTTGAGGTCGCAGGAAAGATCGAACCCGTTGCCGATTACGATGAGCTGATACATCAGACACCTCCTCTACGCAAGCATGAAGGCGGTTGATTTTCAATCTCAACGCAACAGCTTGAACGGCCCCCGCGTTTCCGCAGCTAGCGCAACGCGGAACTAGCCCC